>CADAGW010000043.1 GCA_902787475.1 uncultured Eubacteriales bacterium | reverse complement strand
CGATGAACTGCGGCAGCAGGACCTGTTCCCCTACTTCCGTGAGCTCCAGTCCCGCCAGGATACGGAAGTCATCATGGAGGGCAAGCGGCGGATCATGCTGGGCTCCAACAACTATTTGGGGCTGACCACCAATCCCGCCATCATCGAGCAGGCCAAGCGCACCCTGGACGAGTACGGCACCGGCTGCTCCGGCTCGCGGCTTTTGAACGGCACGCTGATCCTGCACCAGCAGTTCGAACGGGAGATGGCGGCCTTTTTGGGCAAGGAGGACGTGGTGATCTTCTCCACGGGCTTCCAGTCCAATCTGGGCATCGTCAGCGCCCTGGTGGGCCACGGGGATTACGTGATCTGCGACAAGGAGAATCACGCCTCCATATATGACGCCTGCAAGCTGAGCTACGGCAAGATGCTCCGCTACAACCACAACGACATGGAGGGCCTGGAGAGCATGCTCCAGAAGGTGCCGGAGAATGCCGGGTGCCTGGTGGTGACGGACGGCGTGTTCTCCATGGGCGGGGATATCGCCGATCTGCCGGAGATCTGCCGCCTGGCGGAGAAGTATGGGGCCCGAGTGATGGTGGACGACGCCCACGGGCTGGGCGTCATCGGCAAGGGCGGACGGGGCACCGCCAGTCATTTTGGCCTGGAGGACAAGACGGACGTGTACATGGGCACCTTCTCCAAGTCCCTGGCCAGTCTGGGCGGATATATGGCGGCCAGCCATGACGTGTGCGAGTATGTGCGCTGTACGTCCAGGCCCTATATGTTCTCCGCGTCCACGCCGCCGGCCTGCATCGCCGTGGCCACCGCAGCGTTGAGAAAGCTCAGGGAGCATCCGGAGCTGGTGGACCGGCTTCAGGATCTGTCCTCCTATATGCGGGATCAGCTGGTGAGCCGGGGCATTCGCATCCGCATGAGCGAGACGCCCATCATTCCCATATTCACCTACGATCCCATCCGCACCCTGCGCATCCAGAAGGAGCTCTATGAGCGGGGCGTGTATGTGAACGCCACCCTGCCCCCCGCCGTGGCGCCGGGCGAGTGCCTGCTCCGCGTGAGCCTCATGGCCTCCCTCACCCGGGAGCTCATCGACGAGGCCGTGGAGATCATCGCCGACGTGCTGAGCCATTACGACCTGGACGCCCCGCCGGAGATGGATTTCAATCTGGTGACGAGGTAGGGGGAACGAGGGGGTTCGAGGGGAGGCGCTGAGGGCTGCTCGCCCTCAGACTCCTCGCCAAAGGGACATTGTCCCTTTGGAATCCCTTCTTGCCGCCCTTCGGGCGGGGACCTGGTTTTGATATAATGATCGTCCGTTTCTGTTGATGGGAACGGGCGATTTATTATGGGTTTGGAGGGGGTTACGGATTGCTTCGCCGCTTTGCGCCTCGCAATGACACGGTGGCAATGCGAAAGGATTCGTTTCTGCCGCTGTGTGCAGAGAAGCAGATGGGATATCACTGGGGTTGAGGCGTTGTGGAGTATTTGGAACATGAGCCGCTGGGACGATGTGGGTTCCGGCGGCTTTCTATCATGCGGGAGGGGCGCGGCGCATATGGTATGGATGGGATAATATGCGGGAGGTAAGGTATGAAAAAGGTGATTGCGTTGCTGCTGGTGGGTGTGCTGTGCGGTATGGGCGTGGGATGGGCGGAGCCCAGCGTGGTGAGCGCGGCGGCGGTGCTGATCGACGGGGACACGGGGCGGGTGCTGTGGGGGCAGAACATGGACAAGCCCCTGCCTATGGCCAGCACCACCAAGATCATGACGGCTCTCGTGGTGCTGGAAAACGCGGATCTGGAGGCGGAGGTGACCATACCGGCCCTGGCGTCGGGGATACCGGGCACGTCCATTTATTTGAGCGAGGGGGAGACGCTGACAGTGAGGCAGCTTCTCATGGGCCTTCTCCTCCGCTCGGGCAACGACGCGGCGGTGGCCCTGGCGGACTATACGGGGGGAAGCGTGGAGAAGTTCGTGGAGATGATGAACGAGCGGGCGGAGGCGCTGGGGGTGGACGCCTCCTTTGCCAATCCCCACGGGCTGGACGCGGAGGGGCACGGGGCGTCGGCCAGGGCCATGGCGCTCATCGCCCGGGAGGCCCTGAAAAACGGGACCTTCGCGGAGATCGTGGGCACCCGGCGGGCGGTGATCCCCTGGGACGGCAACGAATACAGCCGGGTACTGCAGACCAAGAACCGGCTTTTGTGGGAATACGAGGGGGCCACCGGGGTAAAGACCGGATATACGGGCCGGGCGGGGCGGTGCCTGGTGTTTTCGGCGGAGCGGGAGGGGGTGGATTTGATCGGTGTGGTGATGAACTGCGGCACCTGGTTCGATTCGGCCAGGGAGATACTGGACTGGGGGTTTGAGCATTACGAGCGGCGGCGGGCCCTGGCCCGGGGCGATCCGGCTGGCTCCCTGCGGGCGTTGGGCAGGGAGATAGCGGTATTGGCGGGGGAGGACGTGGAACTGACGCTGGGAGAGGGAGATGCGGTGGACATCGTACTGGAGCCCATGGAGGGGCTTGGCGCGCCGATCCGGGAGGGGGACGCGGTAGGCGTGGGCCACGCGGCGGTGAACGGGAGGGTGGTAAAGGATTTTGTATTGATCAGCGGGGAGCGGATCGAGGACAGAAGCTACGCGGCCTGCGTGCGGCGGGTGGCGGGAAGGTGGGGGATCGAGGCCAGGTAAAAATTTTTCTGCATATTGATCACCGGGCTGCGGGGGCGACGGATCGCTTCGCCGCTTCGCTCTTCGCGATGACGATGGAGTGCTGAGTAATGTGTACCCAAACCCATCGTGAGAAGAAAAACGGAGCAAGGGGGACAGAGGGTAGATTTTCAGTGAAGATTTGGAGAAATTGAACCATTTTCGATAAAATGCGTCTATAATAAGAAGATGAATCATGGAGAGGTATACGCATTTGCCGGAGGGAGATAACAAGACCCCTGTGATCGTCCTGCAGGGCGTGAGCAAGGTGTATACAGTGGGCACCGAAAAGGTACGGGCGCTGGACGACGTGTCGCTGACCATCGATCCGGGTGAGTTCGTGTGCGTGGTGGGCCGGTCCGGGTCAGGAAAGTCCACCCTGCTCAACATGATGGCGGGCCTTGAGCCCCCCTCCCGGGGCCATATCCGGGTGGCGGGGCGGCAGATCGAAAGGCTGCCGGAGGACAAGCTGGTGGAGTTTCGGCTAAGGCACGTGGGGTTCGTGTTTCAGTCGTTTAATCTGTTTCCCACCCACACGGCCCTTGACAACGTGGCCATGCCGCTGCTGTACCGGGGAGTGCCCCGGGGGCAGCGGAACCGGAAGGCCCGGGAGATGCTCCAGGCGGTGGGGCTTCTCTCCCACAAGGATCACAAGCCCACGGAGATGTCCGGCGGCCAGCAGCAGCGGGTGGGCATCGCCCGGGCGCTGGCGGGGAACCCGGAGATCCTCTTTGCCGACGAGCCCACGGGAAATCTGGACTCCAATACCTCCAGGGAGATACTGGAGCTGATACGGGATATATGCAAAAAGCGGGGGGCCACGCTGGTGGTGGTGACCCACGATCCCGGCATGGCGGACTACGCGGATCATGTGATCCGGCTGCTGGACGGGAAGATCGAGGAAGACATAAGACAAAGCGGGGCGGACCTGCCCCGCGTCCCTGCCAAGGAGGACATATAGGGATGAGATTTGTAAAAGGCGTTGTGGCGGCGGCGTATATCGCGCTGTGCGTTCTCTCGCCCTGGGCCATGGCCGAGGGGGAGACGGGCGGGGACGCGCCGGTGCAGGAGACGGTATACGCGGAACCGACCCAGGCCCCCGCGCCGACCCCCGCGCCCACGCCGGCGCCCACACCGGTTCCCACTCCTGCGCCCACTCCTGTGCCTACGCCGGAGCCCACGCCCGTGCCGACTCCTGTGCCCACGCCGGCGCCTACGCCCGCGCCCACTGCGGAGCCCACGGTGGTGATTGAGCCCACCCAGCAGGAAGCGCCGGAGGCCACGGCGACCCCGGAGGTCACCGCCGCGCCTACCCAGGCGCCCACTGCGGAGCCCACGGCGGCTCCCGTGGAAACGCCCGTGCCGGAGCCTACGGCGGCCCCCACGGACACGCCTGCGCCTGAAAACACGCCGGAGGCCACGGCCACGCCGGAAAACACCCCCGCGCCGGAAAATACGCCGACGCCGGAAAACACCCCGGAGGCCACGGCCACCCCGGAAAACACCCAGTCTCCGGAGCCGACCCCCACGCCGGGGGCCACGGCCACCCCGGAGGTGACGGGCACCCCGGATCCGGAGGCCACGGCCACGCCGGAGCCCTCGCCCACTCCGGAAGCCTCTGCCACCCCGGAGCCGGAGCAAAAGACGGAAGAGGAGTATATGGCGGCGCTGTCGCCGTACAGGACGTACGCGGAATATCTGGCGGCCCTCAAAGAGCAGCTGACCGCCTATCAGCAGACGGCGCTTTTGCCGGAGCTGGTGGCCCGGCTGGAGCGGGGGCGCTACGCCCAGTTTGAGACGGGCGTGGAGGAGAGCCTGAGGGAGGAGATCAGCCGGCGGATCGCCGACGGATCGGCCTCGGAGGCCACCTTTTTGAGCTACTACAAGGCCAAGCGGGAAACGGACATACTGACGTTCATCGCGGAGCTGACCGAGGGCACCATCAAGCTGGGGAACATCAGCTGGGGGTCGTCCAGTACCCTGAAGAGGGGGCAGACCATCGTATTGGCCGTGCCCGTCATATTCACCCCCGCCAGCGGGAGGAACAACGTGGTGTCCAACGTGGCGGGCGGGAGCTATGTGCGCTACGCGGATCAGTTTCATGTATACGACGAGGATCTGTGCGGGTATTTAAGCTACGTGCGTGTGGATCTGGATACCACGGCGGACAACTTCCCCTTCGAGGCCCCGGACGCGTCCAGCTATACCCTGTTGGGCCGGGTGAGCGAAAACTTCGGCCAGTGGGGGCTCACATACGACGGGGAGAGCGGCACCTATTCGGGCCTGGAAGCGGACCGGATCGTGAACGGCGGCTTCGCCCTGTTCCCCCTGACGGTGGACAAGGATCTGTATACGGGCACCTATCCCGTGAAGTTCTCCGTGGCCTGGACCAACGCCCAGACCGGCAGGACCACCGTGACCCAGGCGTCCGTGAACCTGAGCATCACCGGCAAGACGGAGTCCACGGGGGGCGGCGGGTATTACGGCGGCGGCACGGCGGCCTCGCCCACCCTGTCGCCCAGCACCAAGCTGTATGTGGAGAGCATCACCACGGATCCGGAGGACGTGAGCGCCGGGGAGACCTTCGACCTGGTGATCAAGATCAGGAACACGAGCCAGGACAAGTACGTGCAGAACATGAAGGTGACGGTGACGGCGGCGGAGGACGCGCTTTTGCCCGTGTCCGGGTCCAACACCGTGTATATCAGCCGCATCGACAAGGACAGCGAGTATGAGCTGCGGATGCCCGTGAAGGCCAAGCTGGACATGCCGGACGAGCCGCTGAAGATCGACGTGACGCTGGATTACGAGGATTCGGAGGTCACGGCCCTGTCGGCCAATCAGACGCTGGTGATCGTGGTGGATCAGGTGAGGCGTCTGTCGGTGAGCGAGCCGTCCCTGTCCACCAACGTGCCGGAGGCGGGGGACAGCTACCCCATCACCATACAGCTGGTGAACGAGGGGCGGACCACGCTGTACAATGTGACGGTGACGGCCACCTCTGACAACCCGTCCCTTCTTGCGCCGCTTCCCTACTATGTGGGCAATATGGAGGGGGGCACCTCCCACAAGGCGGAGATCAGTCTGACGCCGTTGGCGGAGGGCGTGTATGACGTGACGTTCGACATATCCTATGAGAACGCCCAGGGCGAGCTGTATTACATGGATCCCCAGCTGGCCTCCTTCTACGCCCAGGAGGCGGAGCAGTACGACTATTCGGAGTACGAGTACAATTACGAGGACGTGGAGACGGCGGAAAAGACCGACGCCATGGACATTGTCCGCAAGATGCCCTGGTGGCTGTACGCGGCCACGGGGGCGCTGATCGTGTGCGTGATCACCTTTGCCGCCACCAGCGCCTACGCCAAGCGCAGAAAGGCGTTTGAGGACGATGAGATGGAGTGATATACTCTCGAGCGCCCTTGGGAATCTGCGCAGGCGGAAGATGCGGTCCCTATTGACCATACTGGGCGTGGCCATCGGTACGGCCATGATCATCGTGACCATTTCCCTGGGAAACGGCGCGGAGAAGGCCCAGCTGGCGGTGCTTGAGAGCAACAGCAATCTGCAGATCATCACCGTGTCGCCCTATTATTCCTACGGACAGGGGACGGGGCAGCAGGGGGCGGGGGACGTGCGGCGCGTGACCCGGATCACGGACGCCACCCTCCGGGACATACGGGGCATGGATCACGTGCGGGCGGTGACGCCTGTGGTGAACGTATATGCCGGGACGAACATACTTTCCAGCGGAAAATTTCAGACCTATACCAATATGATCGCCGTGTCGCCTGTGGACTTCGCCCGGATATGGAAGCTGAAGGACGGGCATTATTTCAGCGGCAATACGGGCCGTATGGAGTTCATCATGACGGAGATGGCCATGATGGAGTTCCGGGATCCGAAGGAGGAGTTCACCTGGGTGGACACCTATTCCCTGCTGTATAACGGGGAGCCCCTGCCTCTGCCCAAGATCAACTGGCTCAAGGACAAGTTCACCTACACCATACAGTGGGAGGATTATTCCCAGACCGACGCGGAGGGGAAGCCCCAGGTGGTGGCCAAGAGCTACGACGCCAGGATGGTGGGGATACTGGAGTCGAACCTGAACGACTGGACGTTTGCCTACGGAGCCGTGGTGAGCCTGGATTACCTGAAGCGTGTGTATAAAGAGAACCGGGCCCTCTTTCAGGACATGGGCTTTACGGGGCTTGACAGCTACGATCAGGTGTATGTACTCTCGGACGCGGTGGACACGGTGGAGAACGTGACCAGGGATCTGCACGATTACGGGCTTCAGACCTACAGCTCCATGGATACCGTGAATATGGTCAAGGAGCAGGTGTCCAGCATTCAGGGCTTTTTGGGCTTTATCGGCGCCGTGTCCATGCTGGTGGCGGCTCTGTCCATCGCCAATACCATGATGATGAGCATATATGAGCGCACCCGGGAGATCGGCGTGATGAAGGTGCTGGGGTGCAGGCTGGCCAATATACGGGCCCTGTTCCTGGCGGAGGCGGGATATATCGGCGGCATCGGCGGGCTGATCGGCGTGGGCGTGAGCTATCTGGTGAGCCACGCGCTGAACCACGTGGAGTGGCTCCAGGGGCTGATCGCCGACGTGATGCAGTCCTCGGCCATTTTTTCTACCGGCGGGGAGAATACCTCCGTCATCACCCCGGGCCTGGCCTGGGGCACCCTGGCCTTCGTTACCGGCGTCAGTGTGCTCTTTGGTCTGTATCCGGCCATTCGCGCCATGCGCCTGTCCTCCCTGGCGGCCATCAGGAACGCGGAGTAGGGGAGGCGAGGGGAAGCGGGGGAGACGAGGGAGACGCTGGGGGGGTTCAACCCCCAGACCCCCGACTTAAGGGCCATAGGCCCTTAAGAATCCCTTTTTGCCGCCCTTCGGGCGGGGAACGAATTGATATATTTTGAGGGACACTGTGGGTGGAGACCCGGGTGTTCTTCTTTTTTCATTAAATCTTATGAAACGGATTGACGGATTCTTTTTTTCTGATATAATCGGAGGCGGCGGAAGCGCCGCGCGCGGCGCTATCCCCATTTTGCGCCGGATCACATCACAGATATGGGAGGACGGCATATGGCTGCTTCCATCGACGCAAAGCGTCTTTTCACCAGGGTCAAGAACCAGCTGGTGTATTCCGATTTCCGGAGAGTATTCAATTTCAAAACCGAAGAGAGCAAGGGCGCCAGCATCCTTCTGATCAATACGGCGCTGGCCAACATCGCAAACGCTGTGGTGTCGGGCACGCTGTATACGGCGTTTTTGGTGGCCAACGGAATTGACATCGTGAAGGTGGGCATCATCACCTTCATACCCTACATGACCTGGGCCCTGTCCATATTCTCGCCCATGATCATGGCCCGGTTCAAAAAGCGGCGGACCGTGCTGTTGCTTAACAGCGTGTTTTACTACACCTGCGTGGTGCTGGCTACCACAGTGATGCCCATGATCGTGAAGGGGCCGGGGGCCAAGACCGCCTGCTTCGCCCTGTTCCTGTTTTTGGGCAACGCCAGCAACGCGCTTCTGGGGTCGGGGGCCACGGCGTGGCATCTGCACTTCATTCCCCAGGGGCGGGACCGGAACGTGTATGTGTCCTATACCACCATGTTTTCGGTGGTGCTGTCCACGGCCACGGCCCTGATCGCCAGCTTTTCCGCCCAATCCCTAAGCGGCAGCGGGGAGCAGATATGGATACTGTTCTGGCTGAGGATCGCCTCGTTTGCGATGTTCGTCGCCAATGCCCTGATGGTGTATCTGGTGCCCAAGGAGTACCCTTATGCGGAGTCGGCGGCGAAGCTGAAGTTTACGGACCTGTTTTCCCTGCCGCTGAAGAAAAAGAACTTCGCCATGACCACCCTGTTCTGCATATTCTGGGGGGTGGGGTGCAATCTGAACGCCGGCACCTGGAACGTGTACCTGCTGGACACGCTGGGATTCCCCATGTGGTATCCCTATGTGGGCAGCGTGGTGTGCGCGGTGGGGCTCATATTCCTCTCCGCGTGGGTCAGGCGGTTTATAGACAAGAACACGGAGTTTAAGTCCGCGGCCATGTTTTTGTCGGTGCTGATGCTGCTGGAATTTGGGTGCACCTTCGTGATGAAGAGGACCGCGCCGCTGTTCTTCGTGATCTCCATCATATCGGGGCTGACCAGCGTGGGGTACAATACGTCCTACAACACCCTGTTTTACCTGAACCTGCCTGAGGACGCCAACAAGGATCTCTTTGCCACGTTCTGGAACCTGACCATCAACGTGGCCTGCTTCGTGGGCGGAGCGATGGGCACGTGGATACTGTCGCTGTTTGAGGCCCACGGGGTGTATCGCATCGGCGGACTGGAGTTTTACGGGTCCCAGTTTTTGACCAGCATCAAGGGCCTGTGGTACGGCATGATGATATTCTATGTGTGGAAGAACTTTAAGACCCTGCAGCCCAAACGGCCCTACACCTGAGGCGTTTTGAAAAGATTAACAGTCCACGCTGGAAAAGGGACGAAATGTGGGGTATAATCAAGAAAAATACACATGGCCAAAGAAGGATGATCAGATATGAAATTTTCTCAGATGCTCACCAAGCGGTTCAAGGATACCCCCGCGGAATGTCAGATCGCCAGCCACATCCTCATGATCCGGGGCGGATACATGAAGAACGTGGGCAACGGCATTTACTCCCTGTTCCCCATCACCAAGCGGATCACCTCCAAGATCGAGAACATCATCCGGCAGGAGATGAACGCCATCGACGGCCAGGAGGTGCTCTTCCCCGTGGCCATGCCCGCCACCCTGTGGAAGGAGTCGGGCCGGTACGAGGCGGTGGGCAGCGAGCTGCTGCGCTTTAAGGATCGGGGCGGCAACGATATGGTGCTGGGCATGACCCACGAGGAGGCCGCCGTGCATCTGGCCCGGGAGACCGCAGAGAGCTATCAGCAGTATCCCTTTATGATCTACCAGATCCAGACCAAGTTCCGGGACGAGCCCCGGGCCCGGGGCGGACTGATCCGGGTGCGGGAGTTCACCATGAAGGACGCCTATTCCTTCCACACCAGCAGGGAGGACTTGGAGCAGTATTACATGCGGTGCCACAGGGCCTATGAGCGGATATTCGCCCGGTGCGGCGTGCCGGAGGTCATTTCCGTGCAGTCCGACAGCGGCATGATGGGCGGCAAGGTGGCCCACGAGTTCATGCTGTGCACCCCCATAGGCGAGGACTACCTGGTGGTGTGCGACGAGTGCGACTACCGGGCCAATATGGAGACCGCCGAGAGCGTCACCGACAAGGTGGAAAGCCAGGCGGAGGAACTTCGCAAGGTCGAGACCCCCGAGCAGAAGACCATTGAGGACGTGTGCCGGTTCCTGGGGAAGGATCCCAGGCAGTCCCTCAAGGCCGTGGTGTATCGCCGCAACAGCGACGACAGCCTGGTGGTGGCCTTCGTGCGGGGCGACCTGGAGGTCAACGACGTGAAGCTGCGCAACGCCATCAAGGCGGAGATCCATCCCGCGGACAACGTGGAGGGCAGCTGCCTGTGCGCCGGGTTCATCGGCCCCAAGGGCCTGCCCGAGGGCGTGACCGTGGTGCTGGACAGCTCCGTGATGGACAGCGAGAGCTGGGTGTGCGGGGCCAACGAGGAGAATTACCACTACGTGGGCCTGAACGTGAATCGGGATCTGGGCGACGTGGAGACCGCCAACATCGCCAAGGCCGTGGAAGGCGGCATCTGCCCCCAGTGCGGACGGCACAGCCTGAAGCTGACCCGCGGCATCGAGGTGGGCAATATATTCCAGCTGGGCGA
>CADAGW010000042.1 GCA_902787475.1 uncultured Eubacteriales bacterium | reverse complement strand
CCATCCCCGCCGGCGTCACCAAAATCGGCAAAAACGCCTTCGCCGACTGCGTTTCCCTGAAAAGTATATCCATTCCCTCCTCCGTCACCGCCCTGGGCGAGGGCGCGTTCCGCCGCTCGGGCCTGACCTCCGTCACCGTGCCCGGCACCGTCGCCTCCGTGGGCTCCTTCGCCTTCGCCCAGTGTCCGAATCTTGCCGCCGTCACCCTGTCGGAGGGCGTCTCCTCCCTGGGCAACGAGGTGTTCTTCTCCGACCCTGTACTGAGTCTGGTCAACGCGCCTGCATCTCTTAAGAATATCGGTATCAATGTCATGGGCTCTTGCCCTTTGGGCTGCGTCATGGCCCCTGCCGGGTCGCATGTCCTTTCCGCCATGCGAAGCCAAAAAACACCTTGCGGCTCCTTTGACACTGTTTTTTTGTGGGAAAATGTAGACAATGGTGTTTATATCCTGCGATACACTGGAAACGGCGGCTCTGTTGCTGTTCCGGATACCCTTGCTGGCCTCGCCGTCACGGGCATAGAAAGCCGGGCCTTCATGGGCTCCTCCATCACCTCCGTCACCCTGCCCGCCTCCGTCAGGGTCATAGGCGACAGCGCCTTTGAAGGCTGCGCGTCCCTGGAAAGAGCCTCCTTCACCGGCGGCGGGGAAAATCTGACCCTCATAGGCGACCGGGCCTTCGCCCAGTGTCCCCGCCTCACCATGACCGCCCTTCCCTCCGGCCTCACCCACCTGGGCGACGAGGCCTTCCGGGGCTGCTCCGCCCTCAATGTGCCCCTGCCCTCCAAGCTGTCCGTGGCGGGGGACGGGGCCTTCAGGGAGTGTTCCTCCCTCATCGAGGTCAAGCTCCCCGCCTCCCTCACCGGCGTCTCCAAAAACATGTTCCGCGACTGCGCGGCCCTCGCCTCCGTGCACATGGGCTCCGTCAAATACTTCTCCGGCAGCTACGCCTTCGCCGGCTGCTCCGCCCTTTCCACCGTCACCTTCTCCCCGTCCCTTCTCGCCGTCCCGGACTGCGCCTTCTACAACTGCGCCTCCCTGTCCCGGGCGGATCTTCCCGAGACCGTCACCGCCATCGGCGCTTCCGCCTTCTCCGGCTGCGCCCGCCTGACCTACGCGGGCCTGCCCACGGGCCTGACCCGGCTGGGCGACAACGCCTTCCGGGGCTGCTCCGCCCTTTCCAGCCTCTACATCCCCATGGCCACTTCCTCCATCGGCTCCAATGTGGCCGAAAAATCCACCACCATCATGTCTTTCCCCGGCGCCCCCGCCCGCAAATACGCCGCCGACAACGGCTACACCTGGCAGGAGCCCTTCACCTACGAAAAGCAAGGGGGAGAGGTGACCATCACCGGCTTCATGGGCCGCTCCGGCGCCGTGGAGATCCCCGCGGCCATCGCCGGACTCCCCGTTACCGACGTGGACAGCCGGGCCTTCTCCGCCTATTCCGACATCACCGCCTACACCGTGGCCTCCGGCTCCAGCCTGCGGGCCGAAAACGGCGTGCTCTATTCCGGCGACGGCAAGACCTGCCTCTGCGTCCCCTCGGGATATCCCGAGGCCACCTGCCGCCTGATCCCCGGCACCGTCCATGTCCGCGCATACGCGGCATACGGCCTGGTAAAAACCACCGCCGTCCACCTGCCCGCCTCCTTTGAGACGGCGGAGACCAACGCCTTCAAGTCGGGCCTCATCCTCTACGGCGAAAACGACGCGGCCCGCTCCCTGGCCGCCCGGATCGGCAGCGAATACCGGGCCGCGGTCACCAAGGTCACCCTGACCATCGAGGGCCTCACAAACGGCTCCATTCCCGAGACCTACCGCCAGGTGCGCCTCACCGCCTCCGTGGAGCCCGCGGACGCCTACACCGCCACCTGCCTGTTCACCTCGTCAAACAGCGACATCCTCTCTATCGAAAACGGCGTGGGCGTTCTCCACAGGCCCGGCTCCGTCACCGTCAAGGCCATCTCCGTAAACGGCGTGGAGGATTCCAAAACGATCAACGTCTGGCCCAACTACGTCCAGGAGACCGCCATCACGCTGGACGCCAAGACCCTGAACATGGCCGTAAACAGCCAGTGCGACATCGCCCTTGGCGCCATCTCTCCCGCCAACGCCACGGTCCGGGAGCTGACCTGGACCTCCAGCCACCCCGAGATCCTCACCGTGGAGGGCCGGGGCGAATCGGCCCGCCTCACCGCCGGGTCCAAAACCGGCACCGTCACCGTCACGGGCACGAGCATCGGCGGTCTCACCGCCTCCTGCAAGGTGGTGGTTAAAAAGGCCTCGCCCTATCTCACCAAGACCAGCGTCACCGTGGTGGGCGGGGGCGGCAGCTCCAGGATCGGCATCCAGTTCAATCCCACCATCAACCGGGCCATCGCCCAGTGGACCAGCGACGATCCCGCCGTGGCCACCGTCCGGGAGGACGGCACCGTGGTGGGCGTGGCCGCGGGCAAGACCAAGGTCCGGGCCCAGATCGCGGGCAAGACCCTGGTGGCCAATGTCACCGTAAACCAGCAGGTCACCGGCATCGAGCTCACCGGCTCGGGCGGCATAGGGGCCCAAAAGAGCATACAGCTCAAGGCCGTCGTCACTCCCTCAAACGCCAAAAACAAGGCCGTCACCTACACGGTCTCCGACAAATCCATCGCCTCCGTGTCCTCCACGGGCCGGGTGACCTCCAAAACGAAATACACCTCTCCCGTCACCTTTACCGTCACGGCAGCCGCCAAAGACGGAAGCGGCACACAAAGCCAGCCCTTCACCATTACCGTCTACCCACCGGTCACCAAGGTGACCATACGCCCCGACGGCCCGGCCTCCTCCGGCACCCGGGTCATGGAGGTGGGGGAGACCCTGTCCCTTTCCGCCGCCTGCGCCCCGGACGGCTCCTATCAGGGCGTAAACTGGAAGTCCAGCGCCGCCTCCGTGGTGTCCGTGGATACAAACGGCCGCCTCACGGCCCTCAAAAAAGGCGCCGCCACCATCACCGCCACCGCCCGGGACGGCAGCGGCAAAACCGCCACCCTGAAGATCCAGGTGGGCGAAAAGGTCAAGTCCCTGACTCTCACCGGAAAGTCCTCCCTGTGCACCGGCGCGTCCGCCAAGCTCGCCTGCGCCGTGGCCGAAAAGACCGCCAGCGTCAAGGGCGTCACCTACACTTCTTCCGACACCGCCGTCCTCAAGGTGGCCTCCGACGGCCGCGTGACCGCCCAGAGCGTCACCTCCGCCCGCCAGGTCACCGTCACCGCCACGGCCAAGGACGGAAGCGGCGTCTCGGCGACCCATACCGTCACCGTCTACCCCGCCGCCAAAAAGATATCCATCTTCCAGGACGGCCAGGCCGTCAATAAGACCGTCACCGTGGATCTGACCCGGGGCGGGGAGAGCCGGCTGACCGCCTCCATCGAGCCCGCGGCGGCCTATCAGGGCGTCACCTGGTCCTCCTCCAATACCTCTGTGGCCTCCGTGGACAAGGAGACGGGCCTCATCACCGGCAAAAAGCCCGGCGCCGCCACCCTCCTGGTCAAGGCCACGGACGGAAGCGGCAGGTCCGCCTCCTACACCATCAAGGTGGTCCGCCGGGCCACCGGCCTCACCCTCACCGGCAAAGAGGAGCTGGGCGCGGGCAAGTCCATGACTCTCAAAGCGACCTTTGAGCCCGCCAACGTCACCTCCAAGGCCCTGACCTACGTCTCCTCCAACCCCAACGCCGCCACGGTGAACGCCAGCGGCCAGGTCACCGCCAAAAAGGTGTCCGAGGCCGCCCGGGTCATCATCACCGCCACCTGCAAGGACGGAAGCGGCGTGGCCGCCCAGTGGACATTCACCGTCCGTCCCCTGGTGAGCGGGATCACCATCTACCGGGACGGCGCGGCAGTGGAGAAATCCGTGACCCTGGACCTCAACCAGACCACCACCCTCCAATTGACCTCCTCCAACCGGCCCGCCACCGCCAGCCAGAAAAACACCTGGGCCAGCGCGGACACGTCCATATTCACCGTGGACAAGGAGACGGGCCTGATCACCGCCAAAAAGACGGGCGCCGCCAACGTGGTAGCCAAGGCCACCGACGGAAGCGGCAAGACCTGCGTGATCAAGGTCCACGTGGTGCGCCGGGCCACCGGCCTGACCCTCACCGGCTCCGACAACCTGGCCTCGGGCAAGTCCACCACCCTTAAACCCGCCTTCACCCCGGCCAACGTCAGCAACAAGGGCCTCACCTTCACCTCCTCCGATACCGCCGCGGCCACCGTCAGCGCCACCGGCGTAGTCACCGCCAAAAAAGTGACCTCTCCCACCCCCGTCACCATCACCGCCGCCTGCAAGGACGGAAGCGGCGTCACCTGCCAGTTCCACATCACCGTCCGGCCCCTGACCACGGGATGCGCCGTGCTGGTGTCGGGCGACAAGACCGCCAAGCTGTCCATAGGCGTCGGCGAGACCGCCTCCCTCACTTACGAGGCCAAGCCCGAGGGAGCCTGGCAGTCCGCCAAGTGGAAGTCCTCCAACCCCGCCGTGGCCACCGTGGACGAAAACGGTCTGGTCACCGCTCTCAAGGCGGGCAGGACCACCGTCACCGCCTCCTCCCGGGACGGCTCCGGCAAATACGCCGCCGTCGAGATCACCGTGGTGGGCAACTGACTGTCGCCCCGCGTCCATTCCATCCCCCGGAAAGAAGGATAAAGCCATGCACTCTTCCCTCCATAGCCCCTTCCGTATCCTCCTGTGCGCCCTGCTCATTGTGTGCCTTTCGGCCTCTCCTGCCCTGGCCTGGCGGAGCACGCTCTATCCCACCGGCTGGACGGGCGGCGACCCGGACGGGGACGGCAAGTTCCTGCCGGATTTCTCCTACGCCGGATACGAGATGGGGGAGAGGGACCTGCCGGATTCCCAATCCGGCGTCTATATCGACGTGACTCAGGCCCCCTTCTCCTGCGACCGCACCGGCGGCGAGGACGTGACATCCCGCCTTCAATCCGCCATAGACCTGGCCGGTGCCTCCGGCGGCGGCACGGTCTACCTGCCCTCCGGCACCTACCGGGTCACCCCCCAGGCAGGCCGGGCCTACTGCCTCCGGGTCAAGGACGACAATGTGCTCATAAAGGGCGACGGCTCCGATAAAACCTTCCTCTACTGCAGTGACTACAATCTGCGCAATACCTCCATCCTCCTTCTGGGCGGCGGAGACGTGACCGGTCTCTCCTCCTCCCGCTACACCGCCCAGCCCACCGTGGAAGTGCCCTCCGGCTTCTCCCCCTGGGACGTGAGCGCGGACGGCAAATACCGCTCCGTCACCGCGGACATCCCCTACACCCCCGTGACCTCCGTCACCGTGTCGGACGCCACGGGCCTTGCCAAAGGGGACTGGATCGTGATCCGGAGCGACCTGTCCCGCCAGGCCATTACGGATATGAAGATCGGCGGCTTCTGGAGCGAGACCGTCACCAAGGGCCAGCAGCTCTACCGCCGCGTCACCTCCGTCTCCGGCAGCACCGTCTCCTTCGACATCCCCACCCGCTACCCCATGAAGGCCGGGGACGACCTGGTATTGTATAAGGTACAAACTCCCGTCCAGCACATCGGCGTCGCGGGCATCTCCATCGGCTGCCGCCAGCACGGGGCCAGCACCGACAACAAGGCCCAGTTCGGCGACAACGTATACAACGAATTGGGCACCGCCGCCTACACCGTCCACAATTCCTACGCTATGGCCTTCGTGGACTGCGCCAACTGCTACGCCCGGGACGTGCGCTCCTACCGCCCCGGCGTCAACAGCGGCACATACCACCTGGTCTCAAACGGCGCCCTCATCAAGTCCAGCCGCAGCGTCACCCTCCAGTCCTGCGATTTCAGCCACACCCAGTACCAGGGCGGCGGGGGAAACGGCTACGGCTTCGCCATCGACGCCCAGGAGTGCCTGCTGGACACCTGCTCCGCCACGGACACCCGCCACTCCTTCTCCTTCAAAAACACCGCCACCTCCGGCAACGTCATCTACAAATTCACCTCCACCGGCAACTTCAAGGCCGCCGACTTCCACATGTACCTGAGCGTGTCGAACCTTATCGACTCCTGCACCTTCTCAAAGGACCGGGTGCAGGTCATGCCCCGACCCTACGGCGACGCCCTGGGACGGCTCCACGGCCTCACCTCCTCCCAGTCTGTCCTCTGGAACACCGTGGGCAAATCCGCCAGCCAGGGCGGCTCCCCCTACGTCATCATGTCCCGCCAGTACGGCTACGGCTACATCATCGGCACCTCCGGGGCCAACAAACAGGTGGACGTGGCCAACCCCACCGTGGCCACCCAATACGGCAAGGTATATACCGCGCCGGAGGACTACACCGAGGGCGTGGGTACTGGCGCCACCCTGGAGCCCCAGTCCCTCTACAAGGACCAGCTGCACAAACGCACCGGCCGCTGATCCCATCCATTCCGATCTCATATTAAAGGAGGCATGCCCATGAAACGACTTGTCTGCGCCATTTTGGCCCTCACGCTCCTTCTGCCCCTGGCCCTGGCCCAGGGAGCCGACCAGACCTTCGCCACCGACGAGATCGAACTCACCGTCCCCGCCGACTGGATCATCGACACCGAGGACCTTACCGAGGACGAGGACTTCCACTACATGTGCTACCTCATCGAGCCCGGCGACCCCAGCCTGGTGGTGGAGTGCGCCCTGGTCTACTACGAGGACTTCCTGGACGTCTACCTGGACGGCTCCGATGAAAAGACACTGAACGCCTACATCGGCATGCTGCTGGACGAAAAGGAAGCCGACTCTCCGGAGCTGGTCACCGTGGTGGACGCGGGCGGCATCTCCATCCCCGTCCTCTGCGCCCAGGACGAGGAGGGCCCCTACCTCTACGCCGACACCATGCTCTCCGGCCAGAACTACGTGTTCTACGCCTACTCCGCCAGCGCCTATGAGGACGGCACCCTGGAGATGGACGACGACGACCTTGAAACCTTTATCTCCATCCTCTCCACCTTCCGCCTCCCTTCCTGACACAATTCCACCGCGCCGCAGGGCCATCTATCCCTTCGATCCTGCCCCTGTCATTGCGAGGCCGCAGGCCGAAGCAATCCGTCCCCCGCGGCCCCCGTCCCAACGGGCCGCAGGGCCATCCATCCCTTCGATCCCGCCCCTGTCATTGCGAGGCCGCAGGCCGAAGCAATCCGTCCCCCTGACCCGCCTATACAAAGAGAACGGCGAACCCTGCCCCCGCGGGCCCTTCGCCGTTCTCTTTTATTCTCGCGCCGTTCCCTGATGATGTCCCGCTTTTACAAGAATGCAGGCGGCTGCACATCGTTTCGTCGGTCTGTGACCTCTTCGCCATGACAGGAACGTTTTGCGCACATAAAACGGTGTCATTGCGAGGGCGAATTGAGCGCACAGCGAAGCGACGAAGCGGTCCGTCCCCTGAAGCTCAGCGAATCAGAATCGCATTACCCGCGGCCCCCGAAAAACGCCATCGCCGCGCCGCTCTCTGTAAACTTTGCCTCGATCCATACTCCGTCCCTGTCCCGCTTCACCTTCGCGGGCCCAAACACGGCTGCCTCCTCGTCCGTCCTTGCGCTCATCCGGTACCGGTACTCGCCCGCCTGGTTGGCGAACAGGCACACTGCGCCCCGCCCGCTCCCGCCGAATATCTTCTCGTGCGCCTCAAATGTCTCCCCGGGCCGCCCATACACCACCGGATACGCCCTGGTGATGTCCTCCCGCACCCTCTTATACACACTGAGCACCTGCCCGATCCGCTCCACGCCTTCCTCCGACACGCCCGCCAGGTCGCCCCAAATCCCGTTCTGCCCCAGCACCAGCGACGCCAGGTTGATCATCTGGGAGCTCTGAGGGTCGTCCGGCAGATAGTGGGCCATCATCACCACCGACGGGATCCACTTGTCATAGGCCAGATTCTGCCTGCATATCCACGTCCTGGCGGGGCCGGGGTTCACGAACACGTTGCTCCACACGTCCTCCGGCATCTTGATATCGTAGCTCTGGTAATAGGGCCCGTTGTTGAGGGAGAAGAACTTCCCGCTGGACAAAAAACCCAGCCCGAAGTACCGCCGCCCCTCGGTCACGTCCATATCCACGATGGCGTCCGGCACGGCCTCGCACAGCCTGTCCACCACCTTCGACATATACAGTCCCACCTGGAAGCGGAAGCTGTCGTGGCACTCCTCCTCACTGGTGCTCTCGTCCCCGTGGAAATGCCCGGGCATGCTGCACCCATACATATCCACCCCGTCCCACTTAAAGTACCGCACCCCCACGGTCCTGGCAAGATATATCAGCTGATCCGCGAAGGCCTCCCAATACTCCGACGCCAGGCACATCCCCCAACTCTCCTCGGTCTCCCATATGGGGAATGCCACCGGCTCCTTCCCCCTGAGCGCGGCCCGGCAGCCCATGTGGCTTTTATATACCTTACTGCTCTTTGCCGCGGAGGTGGGCCCAAACCACAGCCCCAGCTTCATGCCCCTTTCGGAGAGCATGTCCCGTATCCGCTCCATCCCCTCCGGGAACCGCCTTTTGTCCGTCTCCCAGTCCCCGGTCTTTTCGTACCATCCCGTGTCGATGACGAACACGTCCACGCCCATCCTGTGGGCGATCTCGATCTCCTTCTCCATCCGCTCCCGGTTCATGGACGTGAGGTAATTCTGCCTGTTGTAAAACCGGTTCCTCTCCTGAAACGCCCAGGTATTGTAAAATATATAGGGCTTCCGGCTCTCCCTGTTGGGGGAGCACCACTCAAGCTCAAACGTCCTGTACGCCCTGGAGAGGTCCTCCTCGCTGCCGGCCACTCCGCCCATCTGTAGCCATATGGCCTCATATCCCTTGTCGACCCTCTGCCCGGCCCAGTAATTCCCCTTCACGGCCTTCAGCGCCACGCCGTCCTCCGTCCGGTAAAACGCCACGAACTTGTCCGGATACATGGACCCGTGCTCATACGCGGTGAGCATCCACCCGCCGTCCCTCTCCTCGGTCAGTATGGGCCCCATCGCCTCGTCCTCGTGCGCAAACGCCGGTATCTCGTCCAGGCAGTACCCGTGCAGCAGGTTGTCATACGTGGAAAGCCGCACCTCCGTCCGCCGGGCCCCCGCCTCCCCCTGACAGGCGAAATACGTTAGCCCCTGCCCCTTTTCCTTGGTCAGCCGGTGGGGGAGAGGGCTTCCCAGCGCGTACCTGAACCGTATAAACGGCGTCTTTTCGCACACCCTCAGCGTCATGGTCAATTGGATCCCGCCGTCCACATCGCCCTTCAGGGTCACTTCCTCCGTCCGTTCCGCGACCTGCCTTCTCTTTTCCACCCGCATCTCCCGGGGCCGCATGGCCACGTTCTCCCCGTCCACCTCGAACACGGGCCAGTCAAGCTCCGCGCTCCTCTTCCATCCCCGGGCCCTGTACTCTATCGCCTTTTCTCCGCCCGCCTTCAGCGTGTACCATTCACACTCATACGCCCAGCCGCCCATGCCCTCTCCTCCCATTTTGTGACATCTATCCGTCATTCAGACGGGCCGGGTGCCCGCATCGTTCCGTCCCCCGCCCGTCCATATGCCGCCATATATCCGTTTTGTCCATGACAAGGACTGTTTATGACATGTACGGAACAAGGCGTTCATACTATAATAAAATGTGAATAAACAGGTCTTGTCGGGGGTGCGCGCGTGAAGGGACAGCGGACGGTGGGCCAATACCGGGCCATAGACCTGTTTTTCTTCGCCGTCATGCTGGCTGTCTCCGAGACCATCGTCGTTTCCGCCGCCACCAAATGGTTCCCCGGCGAGGCCTATACCGTCTCCGTGGTCCCCGCCCTCACCGCCATCGTCATGATGCGCTGGGGTCCCTGGGCGGCCATCCACGCGGTGCTGGGCGGCGCTGTTTTGTGCTTTCACAGCCACGCCGCGCCTCGTATGTACGCCATCTACTGCCTGGGCAATCTGTTTTCTCTGGCCGCCCTGGCCTACGTCCGCTCCCTGGGCTGGGAGCGGATCCAGCAGGATTCCGTTAAGACCGTCATACTGGGCCTTATGGTCTGGGCCCTCATGCAGGCCGGCCGGGCCGTCCTGTCGCTGATCTTCGGCGCCGGCCTTGCCGAAGCGGCGGGATTCTTTTTCACCGATGTCATTTCGCTTCTGTTCACCCTGGTGATCCTCTGGATCGCCCGCAGGCTGGACGGAGTCATGGAAAAGCAAACACATTACCTCATTCGCGTGGCCGAGGAGCGCGAAAAGGAAAAGGGAGGATACCGATGAAGGGAAACGCAGCGGATTTTCTGGTATGGGACGAGGAGTCACGGGTATACCGCGAAAACCCGGAGCAGGTCGTCCGGGACGACGTGGAGAAGCACTACTGGATCCACGTGGGCCGAACCATACTCAAGGACTGGCGGCTCTACGTCATGCTCCTGCCCACGCTCCTGGTGTTCTTGTTCTGGCGCTATCTGCCCATGTACGAGCTGCTGGGCTCCTTCAAGGTGTCCGACGAGGTCAAGCCCGTCTCCGAGCAGTTGTTCGCCGGCTTCTCCTACTTTAAGTCCCTCCTTGTGGGGGGCACCGGCATGTCCGCCGAGTTCTGGCGGGCCCTGCGCAACACGTTCCTTCTGAGCTTCTACGGGCTGTGCTTCGGCTTCCCCATGCCTATCATACTGGCCCTGTTCTTCAACGAGGTCCGCTCCAACATCGCCCGCAGCGCCT
>CADAGW010000041.1:780-11603 GCA_902787475.1 uncultured Eubacteriales bacterium | reverse complement strand
ACGAAACTTTGAGTTTCGACAGTATGACACTTTGAGATTTTCGGGTATGAGACTTTGAATGGTTCCGATTTGGGCGGATGGACCCAGATCGGTATAGGCGCTGGAGGACGGGCAGGAGAGCATGAGGACGGGACTGATATTGGAGGGCGGGGGCATGCGGGGCATGTTTACCTGCGGGGTGCTGGACGTGTTTATGGAGGAGGGTGTGGCCTTTGACGGTGCCGCGGGCATATCCGCCGGGGCGGTGTTCGGGTGCAACTACAAATCCCGGCAGAGGGGCCGGGCCCTTCGATACAACAAGACCTATGGGCGCGCCTGGCGGTACTGCAGTCTTCGCTCCCTCATCCTTACCGGAGATCTGTACGGGGCGGATTTCTGCTACCGGAAGCTGCCGGACGAGCTGGATGTGTTCGACCGGGCGGCCTTTCGGGAGAACCCCATGGCGTTTTACGCCGGGGCCGCGGACGTGGAGACCGGAAAGACGGTATATCACCGATGTGGGGACGGGGGGAAGGAGGACATGCTCTGGCTCAGGGCGTCCGCGTCCATGCCCGTCGTGTCAAGGCCCGTGGAGATCGGCGGCAGGCGGTATCTGGACGGCGGGGTGGCCGACCCGGTGCCCTACGCCTTTATGGAGAAGGAAGGGTATGACCGGAACGTGGCGATCCTCACCCAACCCAGGGGATATGTGAAAAAGCCCAGCCCCGGGGCCATGGGGGTGCTGCTGAGGAAGTATCCGGCCATCCGGCGGGCCATGAAGGAGAGGCACGTGGTGTACAACCGGCAGATGGATGAAATCGGGGAGCGGGAAAAAGCGGGCAGGCTCCTGGTGATCCGCCCGGCCAGGGATTTGGGCATCCGCCGCACGGAGCGGGACCCACAGGCGCTTCAAAGGGCCTACGACGCGGGGCGGGAAGAAGGATTCAGGCGGTTGAACGAGGTAAAAGCGTATCTGAAGGGATAACAGGATGGGAGGCAGACTATGAAATACATTCAGCTGGGCCATACGGGCATGAAGGTGTCCAGGGTCTCCTACGGGGGCATCGTGTCCTCCGGCGTATACGACGGGATCTCCTATCCCCTGGAGGGGCAGGCAGCGTCCGACAAGTACGTGGCCTGGGCGGTGGAAAAGGGAGTCAACTACTTCGACGTGGCTCCGGCCTACGGCAACGCCCAGGAGCAGCTGGGCAAGTCCCTGGAGCCGTACAGAAAAGACGTATATCTGGCCTGCAAGACGGCCCGGCGGGACCGGGACGGGGCCGAAAAGGACATGGAAGAGAGCCTGAAGCTCCTCAAGACCGACTATTTCGACGTGTATCAGCTCCACGCCATATCCTCCATGGAGGACGTGGAGAAGGCCTTCGGCCCCGGAGGGGCCATGGAGGTCATCGGGAAGCTGAAGGAAAAGGGCGTCGCCCGGCACATCGGCTTTACCGCCCACAGTGAGGACGCGGCGCTGAAGATGATCGAGCTGTACCCCTTTGAGACGGTGCTCTTCCCCTTCAACTGGCTGATGCATATGTCCCGGGGCATGGGCACGCGCCTCATGGCCGCGGCCAAGGAAAAGGGCATGGGCGTACTGGGCATGAAGGCGTTTATCGAAAGGCGCTGGGAGATGGGTGAGGACAAGGGCATATTCCCCAAGAGCTGGTGTAAGCCCATCGACACCCGGACGGAGCCGGAATTTGGCCGGGCGGCCATGCGGTATACCCTGTCCCTGGGCGCGGACACGCTGGTGCCTCCGGGCAATTTCGTGAGCTTTTCGTTTGGGGTGGACAACATCGACCAGTGCGCGGAGGATCCCAGGCCGGATATGGAGCTTCTCCGTGCCAGACACGAGGTGTTCAAGGGCAAAGAGTTCTTTTAAGACCGTCACGGGATGAGACCGGGAAGGAGGCAGAACATGACACACGAGATGACCGCCAGGCTCAAGCACCGGTGCGGCGACAACTGCGCCAGGTCGGTGTATGCCGCGTTCGCGGAGGAATTGGGGCTGACCGAGCGGGAGGCCCAGGAAATGGCGCCTCTGCCCCGGTCTCAGGGAGGCATGTGCGGGGCGTATCTGGCAGGCACGGCGCTGCTTGAAAGACTGGCCCCGGAGAAGGTGACCTCGTTTCAGGAGACCTTTGAACAGGCCTACGGGGCCACGTCCTGCCGGGTGCTGGTGGCGGCCCACAGGAGGCTCAAAAAGAACTGCAACGACTTCGTGGGGGAGACCGCGGCGCTGGTGGAAAGACTGCTGACAGAGGAAAAATGAGGCTGCCGCTGGGGGCGGAGAGAGAGGGACAGGTATATGAAAACGGGGATCGAAACGGTATGTGCCCTGAACGGGGGCGAGGCGGGGAAGGCGTTTGCTCATTTGAAGGAGCTGGGGTACGACTGCTGCGACCTTCAGACCTTCGTGAACACGGAGACGGAATGGTTTTCCGCGCCGGACAGGGAGACCAGATGGCGTCAGGTGGGCGAGGCGGCCCGGCGGGCGGGGATCGAAATCTCCCAGATCCACGGGCCCTGGCGCTTCCCACCCCAGGATGAGACCGAAGAGGACCGGGCGGAGCGGTTTGAGAAGATGAGCATCTCCCTTGAGGGGGCCCAGGCCGTGGGCGCGCCATGCATGGCCATACACAACATCATGCCCTTCGGGTGCGCCGGCGACCCGGAGCCGGAGCGGTTTATGGACATGAACCGGGAGTATTTCGGCAGGCTCCTTCAAAAGGCCCGCTCCTGCGGCGTGGCGCTGGCCCTGGAGAACATGCCCTTTTTGAACCTGAGACTGTCCACGCCCCGGCAGGTGCTGGATTTCGTGAAGGAATTTGACGATCCCTTCTTTAAGGTATGCCTGGACACGGGCCACGCGGCGGTGTTTGGACTGAGCGCGGGGGACAGCGTCAGGCTCATCGGCAAGGATATGCTCGCCTGCCTCCACGTGCACGACAACGACGGACAGCACGACAGGCACTGGACGCCCTATCGGGGCGTGGTGGACTGGGAGGACTTCTCCCGGGCGCTGTGCGAGATCGGCTTTGAGGGCAGCGTGTCGCTTGAGACCAACGTGCCCGCCAGGGTGCCGGAGGAGATCCGTCCCGCCTGGGAAAAGGCGCTGGCCGCCACCGCCAGGCACATCGCCGGGAAAAGGTAATGTGGGGAACGGGGTTACGGATTGCTTCGTCGGTCATTTGACCTCCTCGCAATGACATTTTCGCCTCTGCGAATCACCGTTCCTGTCATGGTGAACATAAAAATGGGACTGCCCCGGCGCGGATCGGCCGGAGCAGTCCTTTTCCATGTAGGATCATCCCAGATGGGCCTTGAGCATTTCCGCGTAGGCCATGATGTAGGGGCCCACGCCCTTGCCCTCCTGGGGCATATAGTAATCGAGGCGGCGGTAGTTGTCCTCGCCGCTGGCGGTGGCCACCAGGTACACGTCGGTGAGGGCGTGATCGGTGAGCTTTTGACGGGTGAGGGCGGCGAACACGTCCGCGCCGGCGGCGGCGAAGGCGGGGTCGATGAGGCCCAGCCGGGCGCCCTTGAGCATGGCGTAGCTCATCATGGCCGTGCCGCTGGACTCGGGCAGGTTGCCGTCGCCCCGGGGCTGGTCGATGAGGTTGAGCCACAGGCCGCTCTCCTCGTCTCGGTAGCGGAGCATAGCCTCGCAGAAGGCCTCAAAGGCCCCTGACAGCTCTTTTTTATCCGCCCCGTCCAGACACTCCAGCACGTCCGCCTGGGCCATGGCGTACCAGCCGCAGGCCCTGAGCCAGTGGAAGGGGCACACGTCGTCCGACCCATTGCCCGCGTGGAACAAAAGGCCCGTATTGGGATTCAAAAGCTCCCGGTTGACCCACCGGAGCCGGTCCGCGATCTGGGCAAGGGCGCGGGCGTTGCCGGTCATTTTGGCATAGCGGGCCATGAACGCCTGGCCCATGTACAGCCCGTCCAGCCACACCTTGTAGCGGGGCGGCTTGCCGTTGTCCCAGCAGTGCCAGTAGTTGCCGCCCAGGTCATTGGGAGCGTAGACGCCGTTTACGGTGTACAAATCGTGCCACAGGCTGTCCGCCAGGCGGCGAAGCTCCTCGTCCTCGGCGTAGAAATAGGGCAGGAGGCTGGCGGTCTTGTAGCAGTCCAGGCCGTGGCCTACCACGTAGCCCGCCCGCTCGTTGAGGGCGCCGTCAGTCTCCACGGCGTGGAGGTAGCGAAGGACATAGCTTTTGTACCGCTCGCCCTCGCCGGCCTCGTACATGTAGTACAGCCCCTCCATCACCACGCCGATATAGTAGCTCCAGTCGTAGAGGAAGGCCTTGCCGTTCTTTTTGCTGCGGTGCTCGTTGTCCCAGGCGAAAAACCGGTCCTCGTCGGCCACGATGGCCGCCGGGTCGCCGTCCGCCGCGTCCACGGTGATCCCGTCAATAAACGCGCGGGCCTTTTTCATTTCGTCTGTCATGGATGATCCTCCTTTGAGCGGTTACTTGGTGGCGGCCAGCAGCTGATCCACGGGGCAGAGGGCCACCTGGGTGTAGCCCTTCTGGGCGATGGTGTAGCTGACATATTCATCGTTCTTTACCAGCTGGGGATGGGGATCCAGGTGGTACACCGAGGGCTTTTCCCTCGGCGCGATGGCCGGGTTCTGGGAGACGATAAAGACCTGCTTGCCGGTGACGTAGTTGTAAAAGCCCACCCGGGAGGGGCAGCCCCGGTAGAATATGTCGTTTTCGTCGTATACGAAGAACTCGTCACGCAGGGAGGAATAGCCGTGCCAGGCGGGCACCGGGGCGTAGAGCTTGTGTTCGCCGGTGGACAGGCGGATGCCAGCGATGCCGTTGTTGCCGCTGGCCCCGGGGATGGCGTTTTCCGGGTTGTATTTGCAGTAATAGAGCACCTGGCCGTCCCGGCTCCACCATTCGTGGGTGGCCCGCTCGCCATTCAGGGGCGGATACAGCGTCTCGCTCCCGTCGGGCCTCAGCGTCCACAGCCGCATGAACTGGCCCTTGTCGTTGTGGCGGATGACGTGGAAGGTGTTGGTGGTCTGGTCCGTCCAGAAGTCCTCGGCGCACAGGGCCAGATCGGGTATGGTGGGGTTGAACTGGGCGTGGTTGCGGCAGTAGTCGTATTCACGCCAGACCTGAAAGGATCCGTCCTCGAGGGACAGGGAGCCCAGTATAAAATGATCCCCGCTCCTTACGTCCATGAACAGGCGGCTCTTGTCGGGGCTGTAGGTCAGGTGGGTGGCCAGCCGGCTGGGCGGGCCGTACTTTTTGATCTCCGGGGGCAGGTCGAACAGCTTTTCCAGAGGCACATCCTTCTTGGGGCTCCGGCGGAATATGCCCTGGGCCCCGCCGTATATGGCGCATCCGGTATCCACGTCCACCAGGGGACATTCGCCGGAAAACTCGGTCTCGGGGAACCAGCGCACCTCGTCGTCCTCAAAGTCCACCACGCCCAGCGTCATGTACATGGCCGGGGGATTGGTGCAGTAGAACCAGAGATAGCGGCCCATCTCGTCCATGGCCCGGTTGACGAAATAGAAGCCTTGCTGCTGGAGGGTCACCTGGGTCTTAAGGACCCAGCTTACGATGCCGGTCTTGGGGTCGGTGAACTTCTCGAAGTGTCTGGAGGTCTCGGGGGTGGACATGGGCATTCTCCTTTCAGGTCAGGGGAGCATCTCGAGCATGTAGCGAAGGAACACGTCCGCGGAGCCGGTAAAGCCCTCATGGCCGAAGTCGGGGTAGATGAGCACCTGCTTGGGGCTGGTGATGTGGTTGTAGGCGGCGAACTGGGTGGAGGGCGGGCATACGTTGTCCAGAAGGCCCGTGAGCATCAGCACCCGGCAGCGGATGCGGGGGGAGAGGTGGTGGACGTCTATGTAGCCCAGCTTGCGGAAGATCTGATCCTCTCTCTGGTGGAGGGGATCATAGGCCCTGAAGTAGCTTTTGAGCTCCGCGTAGGCCTGTATGTCCAGATCCATGTCCCATACCCGCTTGTAGTCCGACAGGAAGGGGTACTGGGTCACGGCCCGGTTGAGGCCCGGCGTCAGCGCGGCGCAGGCCAGGGTCAGCCCGCCGCCCTGGGAGCCGCCCATGGCCCCCACCCGGGTCTCGTCCACGTCGTCCATGGCCATGACGATGCGGGCCAGCTGGGCGGTGTCCAGGAACACGTCCCGGAACAGGAGCCGGTCGTCGTCGGGGTCGTCCAGACCCCGTATGATGTGGCCGCAGTACGTGGTGCCCTTCACGCCGCCCACGTCCTCGCTGTAGCCGCCCTGGCCCCGGGCGTCCATGGCCGCCACGCAGAACCCGGCGCACACGAAGCCCAGCAGGCCGTAGAAATTGTCAAAGCTGCCGGTGTAGCCGTGAAACTGGAGCACCGCAGGCAGCTTGCCCTGGTGATGATCGGGCCTGGCGAACAGGGCGTGGATCCGGGCCCCGTGGACGCCGGTATAGTACATGTGATACAGCTGGGCGCCGGGCATCTGGAAGGGCGCCTTCACCAGCTCGCACTCCGTGCCCAGGGCCTCCATTTCGGCAAGGCCCCGGTCCCAGTAGGCGTCAAAGTCTATGGGCCTGGGATTGACCCCCAGATAGGTTTTCAGCTCGTTCAGCGGCATATCCACGATGGGCATGGTGTTTCCCCCTTTTTGATATCATATAAACCCAGTATATACCCCGCCCTTTCCCCTTGTCAATACCGTGGGGCCGGAGGAATGTGGGCGAAAATATGGAGACGGAGCCATTTCAGGGCCATGGCGGAGGGTACGGAGCACAGAAGCACCGCCAGGATGTACAGGGGCATACTGCGGATATAGAGAAGGCTTCTTCCCACCCCCAGGAAGTCAAAGCCGAAGAGCTGCACGAACAGGCCGTGCATGAGATAAAACTCCAGCAGGAGGCCGGATAAAAAGGCCAGGCTTCTTCCGCCCAGGCGCACCTTCATGAGGATCAGAAAGCACAGCGCCGCATAGTCCGCCGCCACCAGCCACTGGGAGATGGCGCTGCCCAGGCGGTGGAGCACCTTATAGGGATCGCCCCAGTTCTCGCCGTAGTAGCCCCACCACACGTTGGTGGCCATGCCGGAGAAGGCACGAAGGGCAAAAAGGCCCAAAACGCAGGCGGGGAGGAGGAGCCAGTAGCCCTTGCGGGCGAAGCGGGTGACAGGGCCCTCGTATTTGGCGAAGAGGATGCCAAGGGGGAAGAGGGCGGCGCTGTTGTACCACCACTCCCCGGCGAACCAGAAAGGCCAGCTGTGGTCGGTGAAGGCGCAGATGAGGACGTAGAGAAGGGTAAAGGCGAATACCCAGAGCAGGGCCGCTCCCTCCCGGCGGCAGAAGCGGAAGGAGAGATAAAAGGCCAGATAGAACAGGGGAATGGCCACGGCGTACCAGCCGTTGTAGTTGCAAAGGCTGAGGCCGGTCAGATACAGCGCCGCCTGGCCCCAGGATATGGACTGCCCCACCGCCAGGCGCACCAGCAGGAACACCAGATTGGAAAGGGCGAAGGCGGCGGTCACGGGCAGTACCCTGCGGCGGAAAAAGCCCCGAAGGTAGTCCTGTTTGCCGTGGAGGCTTTTGTAGAGCCCCATGCCGCTGGTAAACAGGAACACGCCCACGAAAAGATACCCCGCGTCCACAAACAGCTCCAGGCCCGGAATCCGGTACACATCCGGCACCCAGTGGGCGCTGGTCTTGTGGGACATGTGGTGCAGGGCCACCCCCACGGCGGTGAAGGCCCGAAGCCGGTTCACCTGGGGGAGGGTGGTGTATTCCTCGTTCCAGCGGCCCGGGCCCATGGGGCGGCACCGGGCGAAGAGGAGGATGAGGAGGAGGGCATACAGGCCCCAGGTCCAAAGCATGATCCTTCCCCCCTTTACGGCCTTCTCTTGCCCCGGCGGGGAGCCCGGAAGGCGCCGGCGTCCCGGTGGCAGTTTTCGCACAGTCGGTAGGGCCAGTTCCAGGGCAGGTATTTGCCGCAGGAGGGGCAGGCCCTCTGCCGCAGGCGCTGGGTGGAGAGAATGTGTATGATGCCCTGGGAGATGAGGTATTTCCGCCGCTGGATCTCCTCCAGCACCCGGTCGGAGTCCTCTATAAACAGCCGGGCATAGTTATAGTACAGGTCGCACCGGCGGTAGTCCGCCTCCAGGCCGTCCAGCATCTCGGAGGCGCACTCGTCCGGGTCCAGCATGGGCGGGATCTGGGAGATCACGTCCACGTGCTCCCCGGCGCACTCCGCGTGGTACATGCTCCGCCATCTCTCCAGGAGATCCGTCTCCGTCTCGTCGAAGGGGATGCACAAAAAGCGGTACAACAGCCGCTTGTCGGTGTGGGTGGTCTCCATCATGGCCGCCAGATTGGCCATGCGCACGGCGGAGGCCTTGGAGTAATACTCCCGATCCTTCATGGACAGCCACTGGTCGATGATGCGGGTGAGGGGCAGGGGAATGCCCAGCAGGGAATCCGGGAAGCCGATCACCGCCTCGGTGAGGGGCAGAAGGGGCCGGGACAGGGAACGGGATATGGTGCCCTTAAAGCCGCAGGCGTTTACGTAGCCCACGTCGTACTGCCCGTAGCGGCCCGCCCGGCCGGCGATCTGCTTGACCTCCGCGTCGGTCAGGGGCCTCACGATGTCCCCGTCGTATTTTTCCGACTCCAGGAACACCACTCTCTGTATGGGCAGGTTCATGCCCATGGCGATGGCGTCGGTGGACACGGCCACGTCGGTCTCGCCCCGCAGAAACCGCTCCGCCTGGTCCCGCCGCACGTCCGGGGGCAGGGCCCCGTATATGAGGGACACCTTCCAGCCCTGGCGCTTCAGCTCCGCCGCCACGGCGTGGACCCGGGCCTTGGAAAACACGATCAGGGCGTCGCCCCGGCGCACCGAGGCGGGGAACTCGAAGCCCTCCTTTTCCACCTCAAGGGGGGTCATGCGGTGGTGGCGGACGATGGTCAATTCGTCCCCGCAGTCCAGTATCATGCGGCTTAACAGCGCCTCCGCGTCGGGGGAGGCGCAGGCGTGGATCTCGTCGGCGCACAGGCCCAGTATGGCCGCCGTCCACGCGCCGCCCCGGTCCCGGTCTGCGATCATCTGACATTCGTCTATGACGGCCACGTCGTAGTGGGCCTTGAGATCCGCCATCTCCACGGTGGAGGACTGGAGCCGGCTGCCGGGCACCAATATCTGCTCCTCGCCGGTGACCAGGGAGCAGGGCACGTCGTCCCGGTTGAGGGCCTCGAACTGCTCCGCCGCCAGCAGGCGCAAAGGACCAAGGTATATGCCCTCCAGAGCGCCCCGGAGCCTGCCCACGCCCTCGAAGGTCTTGCCTGAATTGGTGGGGCCCAGGTGGAGTATGAAGTGGCGGCGCATCTTCCGGGCCAGGGGATACAGGTCCCGGAAGTTTTCCGGTATGGCCTTGAGGAGGGACGCCTTGAGCCGTTCCTCCCGGGCCAGGGCGGCGCTGGTCTCCTTTTGAAGCTGCTGGAGGGAGCGGTTTTCCGCCAGCAGGCGGCGAAGCCTCTCCGGCGGGAAGCGGCGGCGCAGGCTGGATATCAAAGCGTTCTGGGCCCGGCGCACCTCCGAGGCCACCCTCTGGGACACTCTCTGCCCGTCGGGGGTGATGACGCCCCCGCAGGCGGCAAGCTCGGGATAGGCCCGCTCTACGTCCCGCTGGATAAACCGGGCGAGGGATCCGGGCCGGTAGGCCTCCTCCACCACCTGGGCGGGCACGCCCTTGGAAAAGAGAGTGTCCATCAGGTGGGGCAGTACCGCTTCGCCCTTGTCGAGCCGGCCCACCATGCGGGAGAGAGGGCCCTTTTTGAGGTACTTTTCCACCTTCATGGCCGCGTCCCGGCTGAAATGGGGGGCCTGGGCGGTGAGATGCACCCGGGGCGCTTCGTCCCGAAGGCGCCGCAGGGCCAGGTGGGCCTGATCCAATGATACGCGGCACTTTTCCACAGACCTGAGGAAGGGAAGATCCACGGGGAAGCCGTTTTGAAGCTCGCTTTCGATGAGGGGCCGCATGTCCTCGAACTCCGCCTGCCGGTCCTCCTCCACCAGCTCTCCCCGGAGCAGGGCCTGGTATACCCGGTCCCGCCGTCCCACCCGGTAGAGGAGGTTTGAAAAGGCCTGGCTGTTCAGATATTCGTCCCGTTCCGCCCGCTTCATGTCCCGGGTGGACAGGCGGGCCTGCTTGAGGGCGGTCTGATACAGAAAGCTCTCCCGCTCCTTGGCCGCCGCCTGGGCGTAGGCCGTCAGCGCTTCCCTTGGATCCATGCCCTCATCTCCTTCCGTGATGCCCACAGGGATATTATACCACGTTTGGGCCCAATGTGCCAAGCCCCCGGAAATATCCGGCATGGGCGGGAAGAAAACGTAAAATATAGCGGAAGCGGGCCCTGGCCGTTGTAGATTTCATATGAATGTGATATGGTGATGAAAACCATACGCAAACGGAGGAAAATACATGGCCGCTTTGACCCGTATCAAGCGATTTTTCGCCGTGCAGGACATGACCGAGGGCAGCCCCATGCAAAAGCTGGTGCAGTTCTCCATTCCCCTGCTCATCGGCAATCTGGCCCAGCAGCTGTACAACACGGTGGACTCCATCGTGGTGGGCAAATACATAGGCGATACCGCCCTGGCCGCCGTGGGCACCGCCGGGCCGATTTTGAACCTTCTTCTGGTGCTGTTTATGGGCATCGCCACCGGGGCCAGCATACTGGCCAGCCAGTACTTCGGTGCCAAGGACCGGGACACCCTCAGCCGTGTGGTGGGCACCACCATATTCCTCACCGTGGCCAGCAGTCTGGTGGTGATGGTGCTGGGGTATTTCGCCTCCCCGGC
>CADAGW010000041.1:0-765 GCA_902787475.1 uncultured Eubacteriales bacterium | reverse complement strand
GCTCCGGGGCATCGGCGACAGCTTTTTCCCTCTGGTGTATCTGACCGTCGCCTGTCTTCTCAACATCGTCCTTGACATCGTGTTCGTGGCCAATTTCAATATGGGCGTGGCGGGCGTGGCCTGGGCCACCATCATCGCCCAGCTGATCTCCGGGGCCCTGTGCCTGATCCGGCTGCTGAGGATGAAGAACATCATAGACGTGAACCTCCGCACCCTGATCCCGGACAAAAAGCTGACCAAGGCGCTGACGAAGCTGGGCCTTCCCTCCGGCGTGACCCAGGCCCTGTTCTCCATGTCCACCATCGTGGTGCAGAGCCTGACCAATTCCCTGGGCACCGCCACCATCGCCGCCAACGTGGCCGTGATGCGGGTGGACGGCTTCGCCATGATGCCCAACTTCACCTACGGCACGGCGGCCACCACCTATGTGGGGCAGAACATAGGCGCCCGGCAGGTGGGGCGGGCCCACAAGGGCATGATGGATCTGTTGAAGCTGGCAGTGGGCACCGCGGCGGTGCTGGTGGCCTGCATACTGCTCTTCGGCCACTTCCTGATGAACATGTTCACCGATACCGAAGAGGTGATCCAGATCGGCCTGAGCGGCCTTAGGTGGCTGTCCCTTGGCTACATCGCCTTCGCCGTGACCTGCTCCCTGCAGGGAGCCATGCGTGGCGCGGGGGAGACCATGGTGCCCATGTGGATATCCATCGTCACCACCATCGTGATCCGCCTGCCGCTGGCGTATCTGTTGGCCTATCTGACCCG
>CADAGW010000040.1 GCA_902787475.1 uncultured Eubacteriales bacterium | reverse complement strand
GCGTGCTCTTGCCCGCGCCGGTCTCGCCCATTACGGCGATGGTCTGGCCCGGCTCGGCGGTGAAGGTCACGTCCTTCAATACGTCCTCGCCGCCGTATGTGAAGGTGACGTGGTCGAACTCCACCTTGCCCCGGAACGCGTCGGGGGTCCTGGCGTTTTGGGGCTCCCGGATCTCGGAGCCGAAATCCATATAGTAGAACAGCTTTTCCGCGGACGTAATGGTGTTGGCGGTCTGGTTCACGATGCCGGCCAGGTTGCGCATGGGGTTTATGAGCATCCACACGTATCCGTTGGCGGCCACCAGGGTGCCGATGTCGATGCGCCCGGAGATGACCAGTCCGCTGCCCACCAGCAGCATCACGGGGGTGCACATGCCGCTCAAAAGCTCCATCAGCGGCACGAACTGGGCCCATATGCGGGTGGCGTTGATGTGAAGGCCCAGGAGCTTGAGATTCTCGTGGGAGAACCGTTCCATCTCATAGGGCTCCCGGGCGAAGGCCTTGACTACCCGCACGCCCGCCAGATTTTCCTGGGCCCGGGTATTGAGCACGGCGTTCTGCTCCCGGATGTTGCGGAAGGCCGGGCGGATGCGCTTATTGAACTGCCAGGCCACACAGGCCAGTATGGGCGCGAATATGAGAAGGGCCAGCGTCAGCTCCCAGCTCAGGAAGCACAACAAAAACAGGGAGCCGAAAAACAGCACCGCGTTGTCCACCACCGTAGGGAGCAGGCCCGCGTACATGGCCCTCAGGCCCTCGATATCGCCGGTCATGCGGGACATGATGTCGCCGATGCGGTGCTTGTCGTAGAAGCTGTAGGGCAGCTCCTGCATGTGGGCGTAGAGCGTGGTGCGCAGGTCATACACGAAGTCCTGGCTGATCTTTTCAAGGGACACCGTGCGCACATAGGTTACCACGATGCGCACCAGCACCAGCCCCAGCAGCAGACCGCACAGCGGCACCAGCCGCTCAAGGTCCGCGTTGGGGATCACTTCGTTTATGATGTCCTTGGTGATGTGGGGAACGTAGAGGGTGACCGACAGGCCGGTCAGATGCATGATGAGCACGAAAATGAGGGCGGACATGTAGGGCTTCATGCCCCGAATCAGCCGCTTGAGTATGTCCATGTGTATCCTCCTTGCGCCATGTGGCCCGGCGAGGCGCCTGACCCTTCGGAAGGCATAAAAATTTTATCACATTCCCGGAAAGTGTCAAAGGTTCATTCCATGAATTCCCTGCAAAAATTTCGCCCTCCGGCGCACGGCGGTAAAAATCGATTGGATTCCACCGATCCCTCCCAAATCCTCCCTATTTCGGCCAAATCCGGGCGGTTTACCGAAAATGTACCAAATCCTCACGCTCCGTCCCGTTTCATAGGAGACGGGGGAGGCGAGGGGAGACGCTGAGGGCTACTCGCCCTCAGACTCCTCGCCAAAGGGACCAGTCCCTTTGGAATCCCTTCCTGCCGCCCTTCGGGCGGGACACTGGATGATACTAAACAAACCACCCCGTCCTCTTGAAAGGAAGGGGTGGTTTGATGAGGATTATGGTCACTGGACTTGTGCGGGTGTGTACTTTCTGGCGCTTACCCGGTATTCCCTGTTCATGTGCTCCAGGGCCCTGAGGGCTTCGTCCCTGGTGGAGGCGTTTGCGGTCAGTACCAAATGGCACCCCTTGGGTATACTATCCATCCTGGGGTTCTCCATGGGCTCCGGCACGTTGTGCTCCATCTTTTCCGGCCACATAGCCGCGATGTCCCTGAAATACTCGTAAGACTCCCGGAGCACGGCCTCCGGCCTGTCCAGGTTCAGCAGCTTCAGGCCCGGGATTCTTTTGAGGTTCTCCCACTGGTGTTTCGAATTGGCGCAGCAGTGAATGCCCATGCCGCCATACAGCTCTGACAGAAAATGCAGATCTTCCTCGAAAAACTCCTTATACATCTCACTGCTCACGTTGCCGATCTCGTCCACTGTCATGGAGATGCCCGTGTTCATATAATATCCCGGATAATGGCCCAAAAACTCATCATGGCCGTACCGTTCAAACCAAGCATCGGCGAACTGCACCAGAAAATCGCGGCATTTGGCGCAGAGGGCTTTCACGCTCTCCGGCTCGTCCAGCATGCTCGCGAACAGATCTGTCTTGTCCCATATGGTGGCCACCATGTCCATGGGGCACATCATGCCCGGTATGCGGAATATGGCATCCTTCCCCGCTCGGTCGCGAAGCTCGTCAGCAATGTCGAAAAGGAGCATGAGGGGCGTGTCCTCCAGGCGGGGTATTTTGACCTTCTCCGCGTCCTCGGGAGAGTGGATCATGGGTATGGCCCCGGTAAAGTAGCTGTCTCGGGGCCGGTGCACCTTACACCCAAAGGCCTCCGCGAACTTCTCTGTGCCCGCCAATATGTGCAGGCAGGGGATGTTGTCGTCCTCCAGCCACTCTGAATCCTCCATGCGCTGAAGATACATCGTCCACGCCCATTCGATGCGCTCCTGCTTGTATTCCGGCCACAAAAGGGGCATTTTCGGTGCGTCCGGCCGAGCGTAATTGATGACGCGCATGATCTGGGTCTCGGAGCCACCCAGGCTGTAAAAATCCCGCCACCGCTTCTTTCGCTGCGCCAGCTGTTCAGAAGGAATCATGATGCCGCCTCTTTTTTTGTGTTTTCCGTCAGAGGGAGATCACGATGCCGCCCCGGGCGTTCCTGGGGAAGGATACGGTCTTTACAGCGCTTCTCTCCCCCGCGCCGATCTCAAGTGCGTAGTCTCCGTAGAAGCCCCGCCATTCCCCTTCTCCGTTTTCGTCCGTCACGAAGGACGCTTCGGTGTGCCACACGTCCTTAACCAGGTGCCTGAGCATCCTGTACGCCGGCTTTTCGCTCATGTCGTATCGCAGCAGGCTGCCCCGGAATATGTTCCAGCCCTCGTCCATTTTGCCCGCGCCTGCGCCGGGAGTATAGCCGTCGGCCAGATCCCAGAAGATGACGGACTGCACCGCGGGGTGGCTGAAATACAGGGAATAGAGCTCCTTCAAAAGCTCCGCCTGGATGTCCTCGTCCTCGGGCAAGTCAGAGAAGATGGCCAACGTGACCTCGGTGATCAGGATCGGCAGGCCGAATTTCCCATACAGATCCAGCGTGGCAAAAAGCTTGGAGGGGTCGGTCTGTATGTCGTGAAGGGCCGGATCGTCCCTTTCATACAGCAGATGGGACTGAAGGCCTATACCGTCGATGCGCGCGCCGCGGCCCAGGGCCCGCTCGATCTGCAGATAATACGTGCACCGGTCACCCCTCTGGTCGCCGAAGGTGCTGGGCGGGTCGTCGTTTATGATCAGCTGATTGCGGGGAAAATACTTCTCTGCCAGCGCGAAGCTCCATTCGATGCTGTCCGGCATATAGAATATCGCCGGATTGTCCTTTATGATGTACGATCCCAGCGTCTCGTTGATGACCTCCCACTGGGGGATCCGGGCGGCGTAGCGTTCCGCCAGCTCCCTGAACCGCTTTTCGCACAGCGCCTTGGCCTTCTCAAGATCCGTCTCCGGGCACCAGGCGGGATAATGGGCCCGCTGGAAATAGTTGAGGTGGTGGGTCTTGGGGGTCATGCCGTTCTCTTCGCAAAACTCCAGGCACAGATCCAGCGGCGGACGGCGGTATATATATGGGCTGTCCTTGGCAAAGCGGAGCTTCCCCTCCTCCGGCTCCAGGGCGCTCCAATAAATGGGTATGGTACCCAGATTGAACACTTCCCTGAACCGCTCCCGGAACAGCCGGTTCTTCTCCTCCGATCCCAGCTGATCCAGGTCGTTGAGGCTGCCGCCAAACTGGAAGTCGTGCCCCGTCTGCTTCGCCGTGACACGGGCTCCCTTTACCGGCCTGCCCTTTTCGTCCAGCACCCTCACGCGGGCCTGGCCCTTCCGGTTCCTTTCAATGCCCTCCGCCACCCGGGCGTCGGTCTCGTCCCGCTGCTCGATGAAATGGTGAAGCATGGTCTCCCTTCTGCCCACGACAATCCCCCCTCGTCCATTTTTCGGCCTAACCGCCTTTGTAAATTATACGTGCAAAACCCCGCTGTGTCAATTGAAAAAGACCACCCGCCCCACGAAAGGAGCAGGTGGTCTGTGTGTGATTATCATCAGTCCCCGCCGAAGGCGGAAGAAGGGTTTCCAAAGGGCCTGGGCCCTTTGGCGAGGGGCGTGGGGGCGAGAAGCCCCCACCGTCTCCCCTCGTTCCCTACCGATTACACCCCGCGGGCTTCGTTGCGGAGCTTCTCGGACTTGTTCTGGTTGGTCACGCGCACATGGCCGGGCAGGGGCAGGATCTTGGCGTCGATGGCGTCGAGGATCCAGCTGGGCTGCGGGAAGAAGGACTCTTCCAGCTCATGGGCGGGAGTGATCCAGTTGCGGGAGGCCACCACCACGGGCGGGGCATCCAGCTCGTCGAAGGCCAGCTCGGTGACCTGACGGGCCACCTCGGAGCCGAAGCAGTTGCGCTCGCAGGCGTCGGTGACGATGACCAGGCGGCCGGTCTTCTTGACGGACTCGATGAGGGTCTCGTAGTCGAAGGGCACGATGGTCCGGGCGTCCACGATCTCGGCGGAGAGGCCATACTTCTCCTTGAGCTCGTCGGCGGCCTTCAGGGCGCGGTAGAGCACGGCGCCGAAGGTGAGGATGGTGATATCGTCGCCCTTGCGCTTGATATCGGCCTTGCCGAAGGGGATCTCGTAGTACTCCGCAGGCACGCCGCCCTCATGGAACTGCTCGCCCACGTCGTAGATGCGCTGGGACTCGAAGAACACCACGGGATCGGTACCCACCAGAGCGGAGGCCATCAGGCCCTTGGCGTCATAGGGGGTAGCGGGGAAGGCCACCTTCAGGCCCGGGATATGGGCGGTGAGGGAGGACCAGTCCTGAGAGTGCTGGGCGCCGTACTTGGAGCCCACGGACACGCGCAGGGTCACGGGCATCTTCAGGATGTCGGCGGACATGGCCTGCCACTTGGCCATCTGGTTGAACACTTCGTCACCGGCGCAGGCCAGGAAGTCGCAGTACATCAGCTCCACCAGAGCGCGGCCGCCGGCCATGGCGTAGCCCACGCCGCTGCCCACGATGGCGGACTCGCTGATGGGAGAGTTGAACAGGCGGTGATAGGGCAGAGCCTCGGTCAGTCCACGATACACAGCATACGCGCCGCCCCAGTCACGCACGTCCTCACCGTAGGTGATGATGGTGGGATCCTTGTAGAAGCGGTCGATGATGGCCTCAAACAGACCGTCGCGCAGCTGATAGACCTTGTTCTTGGAGACGGGCTTGCCGTCGGGCATGAGGCCCCAGCGCTCTTTCTTGGCGATGGCCTGCACCCGGGGATTCTCCTCCATGGGCATATTCACGTCGGGCGTGGCGTCGGAGAACTTCTCCACGTGGCCGTTGGTGAACATCAGGTCGGCGATGGCGTCGGGATTGGCGTTCATGTCCATGCGGGGGGACCCTTCGTCATTGATGGCCAGCTTGAGGCAGGCCAGGTTGCGGGCCTTGACGCCGGCAATGATCTCGTCGCACTCGGCCTCGGTGGCCACGCCGGCCTCGATGAGCTGCTTGCGGTACTCGATGATGGGATCCTGGGCTTCCCAGGCCGCGATCTCTTCCTTGGTACGATAGGAGGAGGAGTCCGACGGGGAGTGACCGGCGAAGCGGTAGGTGACCACGTCCAGAAGCACCGGGCCCTGCCTGTCCAGCAGGATCTTCTTCTTTCGGCCATAGGCCTCGATGACGGCCAGAGGATTGAAGCCGTCCACGCGCTCGGCGTGCATCTGGTTGGGGTTGAAGCCGGCGCCCATGCGGGCCAGGATGTCGTAGGCCATGGTCTCGCCGCTGGTCTGGCCGCCCATACCGTAGGAGTTGTTGAAGATGTTGAACAGCACAGGCAGGCCGCCCTTCATCTCGTCGCTCCACAGCTTGGTCAGCTGGCCCATGCCGGACATGTTCAGGGCCTCCAGCACCGGGCCGCGGCCCAGGGAGCCGTCGCCGATGTTGGCCACCACGATGCCAGGCTTGCGGTTGACTCTCTTATACAGGGCAGCGCCCATGGCGATGGTGCCGGAGCCGCCCACGATGGCGTTGTTGGGATAGATGCCGAAGGGAGTGAAGAAGGTGTGCATGGATCCGCCCAGGCCCCGGTTGAAGCCGGTGGTGCGGGCGAAGATCTCTGCCATGGCGCCGTACACCAGGAAGTTGATGGCCAGATCCTTCACGTCCTTGTGGGGCATCTGCTCGGCCACCTTCAGGGTGTCGCCGCCCAGGAAGTTCTTCATGATGTCCATCAGCTCGTCGTCGGACAGCTTCTCGATGGCGGACAGACCCTTGGCCAGTATGTCGGAGTGGCTGCGGTGAGAGCCGAAGATGAAGTCGTTCACATCCAGATGGAAGGCCTCGCCCACGGCGGCGGCTTCCTGACCCATGGACAGGTGGGCCGGGCCGGGATGGTTGTAGGCCACGCCCTCATACTCGCCCTTGGTCTTGATGAGGTTGATCATGGTCTCGAACTCGCGCAGGGTGAGCATGTCGCGGTAGATGTTCACGAACTGCTCCTTGGTGAAGTTGCCCAGCTCGTCCTTGACCTTCTTCTGGTACTGGTTGCAGGGGATGTCCTCAAAGTGGACATAACCCGGAGCGCGCATGACATTCGGATCTACGTATTGACACTTGGGCATGGGTACGTCATCTCCTATTATATATTATTTCCGGTGCCTGGGGCCTCGCGCGGGGGCGTTCAGTCCTTCAGCTCCCAAATGGTCTCGCGGATGATCTCGCTGACGGTGGGATGGGGGAAGATGATCTCCTTGATGTCGTGGACGGTGAGCTCCATCTCGATCATTTGCGCGGCGCCCCAGATGATCTCGGAGGCGTAGCCGCCGATCATGTGGACGCCCAGCACGTTCCGGTGCTTTTTGTCCACCAGGATCTTGCACAGGCCGTCGCCGCCCTCGTTCTCGGCCACGAACCGGCCGGCGTAGCGCATGGACAGCTTGGCGCACTCGTACTCGATGCCGGCGGCCTTCACCTCTTCCTCGGTCATGCCCACGCTGGCCACCTCGGGCTTGGTGTAGATGACGGAGGGATTGGCGTTGTAGCGCATGGTGTCCTTTTTGCCCATCATGGTGTTGATGGCCACCTCGCCCTCGCGATAGGCGGTGTGGGCCAGCATGTGATGGCCGTTCACGTCGCCGGCGGCGAACACGCCGTCGATGTTGGTGCGGCCCTGGCTGTCGGTGACGATGCCGGGGCGCTCGGTGGCCACGCCCAGGTTCTCAAGGCCGATGCCCTGATAGTTGGCGCGGCGGCCGATGGACAGAAGCACCTTGTCGGCGGGCACTTCCACCTTGGAGCCGTCGGGGGCCTCGCAGACCACCTTGCCCGCCTCCACGGCCACCACCTTGTGCTGGAGCTTGAAGTCCACGCCCTTCTTGGCGTATTCCTTCTGAAGCATGGTGGAGATCTCCCGGTCGGTGGGGCCGGCGATGTGGTCCAGCATCTCGATGACGGTCACGTGGGAACCGGCGGTCACGTAGTAGGCGGCCATCTCCAGGCCGATGACGCCGCCGCCGATGATGGCGAAGTTCTTGGGCACTTCGGGAAGCTCCAGGACCTCCTTATTGGTGATCACGAAGCCGCCCAGGTTCTCCCTTACTCCGGGAATGGGGGGCACCACGGCGGAGGAGCCGGTGGCGATCAAGAGCTTGGCGCCCTCGTAGTCCTGGCCCGCGGCGGTCACGGCGAAGCCGCCGGGCACGCGGCCCTTGATGACGGCGTTTTCCTTGACCACGGTGACGCCGGCGCCCTTCATCTTGGCGCCCACGCCGTTTACCAGCATTTTGACCACCTTGCCCCGGCGGGCCACGATGGCGGGATGATCCATGGAGGCGCCCTCCACCTTCACGCCGTAGGCGGAAGCGTGGGTGGCGTATTCGTAGATCTTGGCGGAGTTCAGAAGGGCCTTGGAGGGGATGCAGCCCTCGTTCAGGCACACGCCGCCCAGGGAGTTTTTCTCAAACAGCAGAACCTTCATACCGGCCTTGCCGGCATGCTCGGCGGCGTTGTAGCCCGCCGGGCCGCCGCCCAGCACGATCAGATCATACATAACGGTATTTCCTCCTTATGGATGGATCGGATGGATCGGATAGATCAGCCCTTCGCCAGAAGCAGGGTGAAGTGCTCCAGGTTGTACTTAAGGTCCTTGAGGAACTTGGAGGCGGGGGTGCCGTCCAGAGCCCTGTGGTCATAGGTCAGCGACAGGGTCATGGCGGGATAGCACTGCATCTGGCCGTTGACCTCGCGCACGCGGGTGACGATGGTGTTCACGCCCAGTATGCCGGTCTGGGGCGGATTGATGACGGGAGTGAAGGACTCGATGCCCAGGCTCCCCAGGTTGGACACGGTGAAGGACGCGCCCCGCAGGTAGTCGGGATTGACCTTGCCCTCCTTGCAGTCCTTGGCCAGCTTCTTGGCGGTGTCGGAGAGCTGCTTGAGGCTCATGCGGTCCGCGCCGAAGATGGTGGGCACCATCAGGCCCCTGTCGGTGTCGCAGGCCATGCCCAGGTTCACGCCCCGGAAGTACTTCATGGTCTTGCCGTCGTCGATCAGGTTGGCGTTGAGGGCCTTGTGCTCGGGCTTGACCAGAGTCCTGGCCACGGCGTACATGATGATGTCGTTCAGGGAGATCTTGGACATGCCCATCTCCTCGCCCTGCTCCTTGAAGAGCTTGCGCAGGGCCTGGATCTCGGTGCAGTCGAAGCTGAGGTTGTGGGTCAGCTGGGCCATGTTGTTAAGAGACGCGAGCATGGACTTGGCGATGACCTTGCGGATGTTGGACATGGGCTCGGTGTAGCTGTCGTCCACGGGCACGCCCAGCTCGGCGGCAGGCGCAGCGGCGGCGGGAGCTGCGGCGGCGGCGGGAGCCTCCGCGGCGGGCTTGGCTTCCAGGTCGCTCAGGCGCACGCGGCCTCCGATGCCGGTGCCTTCCACGCCGCCCTTATACTCGCCCTTGGCGGCGGAGGTGGCCACGAAGCCCTCGTCGATGGCCTTCTGCACGTCCCGCTCGATGATGCGGCCGTCGGGGCCGGTGGGACGCACGCAGGAGATGGCCACGCCCTTTTTCAGCAGCAGAGCCTTGGCCCTGGGAGAGATCTTGGCGCCCTCCAGCACCTCCACAGGCGCGGCGGTCTCCTCGGCGGGAGCGGCGGCCTGGGCGGGAGCGGCTTCTTCTTTGGTCTCAGCCGCGGCGGCGGGAGCGCCTTCGGCGGCCTTGGGGTCGAACTCGGCGAAGGACTCGCCGGGGTTGCCGATGACGCACATGTTCATCAGGCAGGGCACGTCGTCGCCCTCCTCAAAAAAACGAGCCAACAGGGTCCCTTCGATCTTCGCGTCCTCGTCGAAGGCGGCCTTATCGGTTTCGTAGGAGAACAGAATATCGCCGACATTGATCTTGTCGCCGACGTTTTTGTTCCATTTCGTGACGATGCAGCTTTCCACAGACTGCCCTTGGCGGGGCATAATCACAGGCGTTGCCATAAGCATCCTCCCCGATATAAAATTTGAGTCTGTTCATATTATACCATTTATCCCTGAAAGGTTCAAGGAATCAATCCATATTTTTGCCATTTCTTCCAAAACACGCAATATTTTATCGTTAAGTTTTGGTGTTGGCCCGGATTGACATATGCTCTTTGGCAGGGTATAATATCCTCAACATACGGAAGGGAGTGTTGAAATATGATATTGCTTAAGGGCGGCCTGGTATACGACGCCATCCACGAGCCCCGCCGGGCGGATATCCGCATGGAGGGCGGCAAGATCACAGAGATCGGAGAGGGCCTTGTCTCCGGCGGCGGAGAGGTCATAGATGTAAGCGGCCTCAACGTGTATCCCGGATTTGTGGAGTGCCACGGCCACAGCGGCCTGGACGGCTCCGGCATCGGCTACGAGGGCCAGGACTACAACGAATACAACGACATCATATCCCCCCAGCTAAGGGCCATAGACGCCATAGAGCCCCGGGACGAGGCCCTGAAAGAAGCCCGCGAGGCCGGCGTCACCTGCATGAACATCGGCCCCGGCAGCGCCAACGTGCTGGGCGGCACCTTCGCGGCCATCAAGCCCGTGGGCCGCAGGATCGACGACATGTGCGTGAAAAAAGAGACCGCCATGAAGTGCGCCTTCGGCGAGAACCCCAAAAGGTGCTACCGGGACAAGGGGGACTCCACCCGCATGTCCACCGCGGCGAAGCTGAGGGAAATGCTGTTCAAGGCCCGGGAGTACGCCCGCAGGATCGACGAGGCCGGGGATGACCTCTCCAAGCTCCCGCCCTTTGATATGAAGCTTCAGGCCCTGGTGCCGGTGATCCGGGGCGAGCTGCCCTTAAAGGCCCACGCCCACCAGGCCAACGACCTGTTCACCGCCATCCGCATCGCCAAGGAATTCGGCGTGGGACTGACGCTGGAGCACGTGACCGAGGGCCACCTGATCGCCGAGGATCTGGCCAAGGAGGGCTACATGCTGGCCGTGGGCCCCACCCTGGGCCACCCCACCAAGTTTGAGCTGCGGGAAAAGAGCTGGATCACCCCGGGCGTGCTGGCCAAGGCCGGGTGCCACGTGAGCATCATCACCGACTCCCCCGTCATCCCCCAGAAATACCTGCCCCTGTGCGCCGGGCTGGCGGTGAAGGCCGGCATGGACCGCATGGAGGCCCTGAAGGCCGTCACCATCCACCCCGCCGAGCACATCGGCATCGCCGACCGGGTGGGCTCCATCGAGGTGGGCAAGGACGCGGACATCGCCGTGTTCGAGGGCGACCCCTTCGAGGTCAGCGGACGGGCCCGCTACGTGTTCATAAACGGAGAAGACGT
>CADAGW010000039.1 GCA_902787475.1 uncultured Eubacteriales bacterium | reverse complement strand
GCCAATGGAACGCCGGTGCTAAGTGGCTTTTCTTCATGCCTTGGTACGACTATGGTCGTACGTCCGACCCGCAGTCAGCAGCCTTCAACGAACAGTCGCATAGCAATGCATCCATCAGTTGGTGGAGTCGCGGGAGAGAAAACGCGCATTTCGTGGACTATCCTGAGCGTTCTCGTCTGAGATAACATGACAGATAATCACTAATGTATAATTGCGCTGCGGGTTGGAGAAGGCCTTTTTTACCCCCCCTGTGGCCTTCTTCGGCCCGTATTTTTTTGAATCGCCGCTTTGCCCGAAAGTGAACTTTTCCGGGAATATACGCTGCCTAGAGTATGGACAGGCCATGGGGCCATTCCCGGAACGCGGGGCAACAAGAAAGGGAGCCCGAAGGCTCCCAGGGTCATCTTTCCTCCCGGAAATAGGGCAGGCCCAGATGCTGAGGCGGCTGATCCTCCCGCTTTTTGCGGAGGCTGGTGAACACCAGCACCAGTATGGTGACCACGTAGGGGAGCATCTTATACAGCTCCTTGACGGCCAGGTTCATACCGGAGGGGATATACATATGAAGGATATACAGTCCGCCGAAGAGTATGGAGGCCAGCACGCCCGTATTGGGCCGCCAGATGGTGAATATGACCAGGGCGATGGCCAGCCAGCCCCGGTCGCCGAAGGCGTTGTTGCTCCACACGCCGCTGGCGTAGTCCATCACGTAGTACAGTCCGCCAAGGCCGGCGATCATACTGCCCACGCAGGTGGCCACGTACTTGTAGCGGTTCACGTTGATGCCCGCCGCGTCGGCGGTATTGGGGCTCTCGCCCACGGCCCGCAGGTGCAGGCCCACCCGGGTGCGCTTGAGCACGTAGGCCGCCGCCAGGGCCACGATCAGGGCCACATAGGCCAGAAAGCCGTAGGAGAGGAAGACCTGGCCGAACCAGCCCAGCTTGTCCGCCACGGGCAGGCCCCGGTGGAAGTAGTAGCTGGTGGCAGACAGGGCGATGGAGGGCACCTCGCTGCCGGAGAGCTTGATGAGGGATCCGCCGAAGAAGTTGCCAAAGCCCACGCCGAAGGTGGTCAGCGCCAGGCCCGTGACGTTCTGATTGGCCCGGAGGGTCACGGTGAGGAAGCTGTAGATAAGGCCCATGATGAGGGACCCCAGCAGGCACGAGAGCATCGGCACCGCCACGGCCAAAAAGCCGTTTATATCCGCCGGAGAGGCAAGGGACTGCTCGTAGACGAAGGAGCCTATGACGCCGCTGATGGCTCCCACGTACATCACGCCGGGGATGCCCAGGTTCAGGTTGCCGGATTTTTCCGTCAGGGTCTCGCCGGTACTGCCCAAGAGAAGCGGCACGCCCTGCACCACGGCCCGGGGAATGAAGGAAACGATATCAAACATGTCTCTCACCGTCCTTTACCTGACCCCTGCGGAAGTTGATCTTGTAGTTGATGAAGAACTCACTGCCGATGATGAAGAACAGGATCACGCCCGTGAGGATATCGGAGAAGGACTGGTTGAGGCCGAAGGCGGTGGAGATCTCCCCCGCGCCCTTTTCCAGGAACACCAGCAGGAAGCTGGCCAGTATCATCCAGATGGGATTGAACTTCGCCAGCCAGGACACCATGACCGCCGTAAAGCCCCGGCCGCCCGCCAGGGTGGTGGTGAGGGTGTGGGAGGCGCTGCCCACCAGGAGCACGCCGGTCAGGCCGCACAGGCCGCCGGAGAGAAGCATGGTGCGGATGATGATCTTGTCCACCTTGATGCCCACGTACCGGGCCGTCCGCTCGCTCTCGCCCACCACGGCGATCTCGTAGCCGTGCTTGGTGTAGGACAGGTAGATGTACATGAACACGCACAGGGCCGCCACCACCAGGATGTTGAGCAGGTAGTTTTGCCCGCCCACCACCGGGAACCAGCCCAGCCGGCTCTGCAGGTTGATCACGCCGATCTGGCCGGAGCCCTTGGGGGACTCCCACACCACGCAGTAGTAGGCCACCAGCTGGGTGGCGATGTAGTTCATCATCAGGGTGAACAGGGTCTCGTTGGTGTTCCACTTGGCCTTGAATATGGCCGGGATCAGGCCCCACACCGCGCCGGCGACCACGCCGGAGATCACCATGCAGGTGATGATGGCCCAGTTGGGGAACACGTTGCGAAGAAGGATCATGCAGGCCGCCGCGCCGAAGCACCCCATCAGGGTCTGGCCCTCGGCGCCGATGTTCCAGAACCGCATCCGGAAGGCCGGGGTCACCGCCAGGGAGATGCTCAAAAGCATGGCCACGTTCTGGGCCGTCACCCACATCTTGCGGGGAGAGCCGAAGGAGCCGTTGAATATGGTCACGTAGATCTTCACCGGATCCTCGCCGGTGGTCAGGGTGGTGATCAGGGCGCACACCAGCAGCGCCGCCACGATCACGGCCCCCCGAATGGCCCAGGCCACGTACCAGGGCACCACGCCCCGCTTGGATATGTGGATCAGGGGCTCCTGATGGTTCTTACTCATGGGCTTCGCCTCCTACCCGGGTCATCATCAGGCCGATCTCCCGCTTGGTGGCCTTCTTGCCCGGCACGATGCCGCTGACCTTGCCGCCGCAGAGCACCAGGATCCGGTCCGCCAGCTCCACCAGCACGTCCAGATCCTCGCCCACGTAGATCACCGCCACGCCGGAGGTCTTTTGCCGGTTGATCAGGTCGTATATGGTGTAGGACGAGTTGATGTCCAGGCCCCGCACCGCGTAGGCCGTCAGCAGCACCGTGGGCGCGGAGGTGATCTCCCGGCCCACCAGCACCTTCTGCACGTTGCCGCCGGAGAGGCGGCGCACCGGGGTGGTCAGGCCGGGGGTGCTGACCTCCAGCTCGTCCACCACGTTCTGGGCCACGTTCCGGGGCTCCTTCCGGTCCGTGAAGGGGGACAGGCCCCGGCGGAAGGAACGAAGCATCATGTTGTTGGTCAGGTCCATATTGCCCACCAGGCCCATGCCCAGCCGGTCCTCGGGCACGAAGGACAGGGCCACGCCCATCTCGGCGATCTTTAAGGGATCCTTGCCCAGTATCTCTTCCCTGGCGCCGTCCTTCTCGATGTAGCACACGCTGCCTTTCTCGGCGGGCTGGAGGCCCGCGATGGCTTCCAGAAGCTCCTTCTGGCCCGATCCGGAAATGCCCGCGATGCCCAGTATCTCGCCGGAATAGGCGGTGAAGGACACGTCGTCCAGCTTGACGATGCCCTCCTCGTTCCGCACGGTGAGGCCGCTGACCTCAAGCCGGGGCATGGGGTTCACAGGCTCCGGCCGCTGTATGTTCAAGGTCACGCTGTGGCCCACCATCATATTGGTCATTTCCTGGGCGTTGGTCTGGGCGGTGATCATATCGCCCACGTATTTGCCGGCCCTGAGCACCGCCACACGGTCCGACAGGGACTCCACCTCGTGCATCTTGTGGGTGATGATGACGATGGCCTTGCCGTCCTTGCGCATGTTGCGAAGCACCGCGAACAGCTTGTCCGTCTCCTGGGGGGTGAGGACCGCCGTGGGCTCGTCCAGTATCAATATCTCCGCGCCCCGGAAGAGCACCTTCACGATCTCCACCGTCTGCTTCTGGGACACGGACATGTTGTATATCTTCTCGTTCGGGTCCACCTCGAAGCCGTAGGCGTCGCATATGCTCTTGATCTTTCGGGAGACCTCTTTGAGGTTCAGCCGTCCCTTATGGCCCAGGGCGATGTTTTCCGCCACAGTCAGCACGTCCACCAGCTTGTAGTGCTGATGGATCATGCCGATGCCCAGCTCGTAGGCGTCCTTGGGGGAGCGGATGACCACCTCCCGGCCGTCCACGGATATGGTGCCCTCGTCGGGGAAGTAGATGCCGGAGAGCATGTTCATCAGCGTGGTCTTGCCGCTGCCGTTTTCGCCCAGCAGCGCCAGTATCTCGCCCCGATAAATGTCCAGGCACACCTGGTCGTTGGCCAGCACCTGGCCGAACCGCTTGGATATGCCCTGCATGCTCACCGCGGGAATCCTGTTTTCCATGGGCTTCCCTCCTGCCTGTGTGAGAAAATGAAAGAATACTGCAAAGGGCAACGCGGGCATAGTATGCGGCTGTGCTGCCCTTTACAGTATCAAAAAGGGGGAGGAAGCTGCCCCGGGCGAGCCGGAGCAGCTTCCGAAAGGATGAGATTAGGCGCCCAGCAGGCTGATGCCGTCGATGTCGATATCGAAGCAGGGAGCGCTGCGGTACTCGGACTCATGGAAGTAACCGTCGGCAATGACCTCGGTCTCGGGCACGTAGTCGCCCATGTCGTCCACGTCCGCCAGGTAGCTGGTCAGGGTCTCGCCGCCCACGGTGAAGGTGGCGGTGTCGAACACCTTGATGCTGCCGTCTTCCAGGCCGGCCTTGACTTCTTCGATCTTGGCGGCGGTGCCTTCGGCGGCCACGGCCTCATTGATCTCGGACAGCTCCACGGAGCCGGTGGCGATGGTGCCGGTCCAGTCGGTGTCGATGGCCTCGCCGTTCATGACGCACTGCATGATGTAGGTCATGTAGGGCACCCAGTTGATGCGGGAGGACACGATGAAGGTGTTGGGGCAGGCGGCCAGGGTGCTGCCGTTGTAGGACACGTCGGGCACGCCGGCGTTCTCGCAGGCAGTGGGGGCGCCCATGGAGTCGGCATGCTGGCTGATGAGCACGCAGCCGTCATTGATCAGGGACACGGCGCCTTCCTTTTCCAGGGACTCGTCATACCAGGAGTTGGTGAAGGTCACCTTCATGGTGACGCTGGGGCAGATGTAGCGCACGCCCAGGAAGAAGGAGGTGTAGCCGGACTTCACTTCGGCGTAGGGATAAGCGCCAACGTAGCCGATCTTGGCCTGGTCAGCGGTGATCTTGCCGCTCTCGATCATCTCGTTGAGCTTCATGCCGGCGGCCACGCCCGCCAGGAAACGGCCCTCATAGATGGAAGCGAAGGCGTTGTGGTAGTTGGCCAGGTTGGCGGTGTGGGCCTGGGTGCCGGTGGCGTGGCAGAACTGCACGTCCGGGTACTCCATGGCGGCCTGCATCATGTAGGACTCATGGCCAAAGCTGTCGGCGAAGACGATGTCGCAGCCGGCGTCGGCCAGCTCCGCGGCGGCCTCGTAGCAGGCTTCGGTCTCGGGGATGTTGGTCTTGATGACGGGCTCCACGCCCAGGGCCTCGCAGGCTTCCTTGGCGGCGTTGAGGAAGTTGGCGTCATAGGTGGAGTTCTCGTCGTGCAGGAAGATGAAGCCCACCTTCAGGGTCTTCGTCTCCTCGGCGAAAGCGGTCACGGCGGTCAGGCACAGGACCAGGGTCAAAACTACGGCCAGAAGCTTCTTCATGAATGTACTCCTCCTCCGATTGTAGGGTGCCGGAGGGCCTGCGGCGATCCGGCGGTGGGCCGTGCGGGAAATCCGAACATTTTCCCAAAACACGCCTTCATTGTACAGGAATCAATGTAAAATCGCAAGCGTATTTCCTCCAAAATCCGGGACTTTTCAGAAATTTGTCGATTTGTACATATTCCCCCCGGAGCGTTAACAAAGGCTTCTTTTTCAGGGCGGAGCCGCCCGGTCACAGGCTCAGGATCCGGGTGGGCACCCCCATTTCCGCCAGGCCCCGGTACATGGCGCTGGCCATATCGCTGTACAAAAGATCTCCGTTCAGGCGGTCAAGCGCCGACGCCAGCTCCTCTTCGCCGGGCAGGCTTTCCGGGTCGTAAAACGCGCCGTAGTCCCGGTTTCCCGGAGAGCGGAGGATGATCTCCGCCGTCCTCTCCGCGTCTGTTTCCCGCACATCTCCAAGGCACGCCGTCTCCGCGCCGGTATTGCCCATATACAGGCGGCAGTCCCCGCGCACCGTCAGATACATTTCCCCCTGGGGCTCCCGGAACAGCTCTCTGAGCCTCAGCCCCGCTCCAAGGCGCTCACGCAGGGCGCGGATGGTGCCCTCCTCCGCCCCGCGGATGAGGTTCTCCGCTTCCTGTCCCCACACAGTAAGATGAGAGGCGATCTGGCGCAGGGCGCCCATGTCCGCCCGGCAGGACTCAAAGTCCATCATGCGGCAGTGCGGGGTATAATTTGGGATGGCGAAATAGATAAAGGACGGCGCAAGCTGGGCGAGGATCCGGTCGATCCGCTCCGCGTCCTCCGGGAAATACCGGTTGAGCATCAGGGACACGTTTACCTCCGCCCCGCAGGACTTCATAAACCGCGCCGCCTCCAGCGCCGCCCGGTGGGCCCCAGCGCGCCGGACGATCCCGTCGTGCCTCTCCTCCGCGCCGTGGAGCGTGACGCCCATATCCCGCCAGCCCCGGTCCAGATACGCCCGCATCACCCGTTCCCGGTCCCCTCTTGCCATCAGTCCTATGCCGGTGGTCATGCCGTGATGGTAATACCGGACGTGCCGGGTACAGGAGGCCGCCTCCAGTATCTCTTCGATCCCCGGGTGGCCCATGGGCTCGTTGTCCAGCGTAAAGGAGCAGGGCCAGGGCAGCGCCGCGGCCAGGCGGTCCAGCGCCAGGATGCAGTCGACGACGTCCATGAGGGGCATATGCGGCCCCGGCCCGCCCCGGACATAGCAGTGCCTGCACCGGGTATGGCATCCGCTCACCAGCAGGTCGAAATTGACCTCCATCCTGCCTCATCCTCCCCTTCATGAAAGGGACAGCGCATCCCATTGGCGCTGTCCCCTTTTGTTTTCGTCATTCCGCCCGGAAGGTGAAGTTTGGGTTGTCCCCGGCCGCGTCCTTCAGGGTGTCTATGATCTTCTCGCCGTATTCGCCCAGCTCCCTCACGGGCACCCGGCTGTCGATCAACACCGCCTCGCCGGACATGGTGGAGGCCAGGTCATACAGGGCGTCCAGGTTCCGCCCGTACCACCCGGGGAACCCCAGCGCCCGCCTCAGCTCCTCGTGGGCCGCCTTCCGGGTCACCATCAGCTTTCCGTCAATCACCAGCCGCATTCGCCCATACCTCCCCATATATGTCACCGTTCTCGTCCAGATACCAGCCGTCGTAGAGAAGATCGAAGGTGTTGTAGTGATCCTCCGTGAAGTAGATCAGCCCGTCGGTGGAGTAGAGCAGCCTGTCGCTCCCCCGGTATCCGCCCTGATAGTTCACGTCGCACTCGTACCACTGGCGGCCCTTTTTGCTGGGCAGGCTGCCCTCCCGGTTGCCGAACCGGTCGCCGCCTATGGCCATATCCGGGGCCACCTTCCACAGATTGCCCTTGGTGTTGTCCCAGCCCAGGTCCCGGGCCTCCTGCTTGGTGATGAAGTTGGCCGGCAGCTCGCAGAACACATGCAGATACAGGGCCACCTCGTCGGGAGTGTAATAGTATTCGCCGTACTCGATCTCGTAGTCCTCGGTGAGGACCAGTCCGTCCTCCACCAGGATCTCCTCGGCGGACGCGCCGATCCACAGCGCGCACAGGGCCAGGATCAGCGCCAAAAACCGTTTGATCATATGTGCCTCCTTTTTTGGCGGGCGTTACACCCGCGTCTCCTCCGCCGCCAGGTGGGCCGCCCGTCGAAGGTCCATCAGCAGCTTCTCCTGGCAGGGGGGCTCGCCCTCCGCGCAGGGCGCGAAGGTGTTCTCCATGGCGTTCTGTCCCAGCAGGATCTCCGCCCACACCAGGCCCAGCAGGTACCGCCCGTAGGTCAGGCTGGCGTGGAAGCCGTCCCGGTTCAGGGACAGGCCGTGGTTGGCGTAGTCGAAATCCAGCATGCCCCGGGCGATCTGCATGGCGGTGCCGCAGGGGATGATGTCCGCGCCGATGGCCTTCGCGGCCTTCCGGTAGGCCTTGTGCAGGTCCTCGTACATACGGGACTGGTTGCACAGATACTGGGGGAAGGCGGGGTGATCGCTGTCGGCCTCGTAGGCCCAGGTCTCGTGAATATAGATCTTCGCCCCGGGGCACAGCTTCCTGACGTATTCGCTGACCTCCTCAAGCCAGGGCTCATAGGTCTCCCACTGCCCGGAAAAATGGCTGGCCTGCTGGAGGGTCACCGCGTCCCAGTTTTCCTCCCTGAGCGCCTCGCCCACGCTGGCCGTCCGCGCCTCGCGTCCGGTCTTATAGTACTCATAGGCCTTTTTGTCCTCCCGGATATTCTGGGCGTGCAATTCAAGCGAACAGCCGCCGATGTAGAGATTGCCCAGCGTCACCTCCGCGCCCTGGTTTTCCGCGATCTCATGAAGCCAGGCCTGGGCGTCCACGGAAAAGCTGTTGCCTATGGACAAAATCTTCATATCAATTCCTCCCTTTGGTTGATCTGGTCGATGATCCTCGGGATGTCCTCGACGGTGTCCGCCTCCCATGGGGTCCGGGGGATCTCCTGATACCGCCAGGTATGAAGGGTGCGTATCCACACCGCTGTGTAGCCCGCCCGCCGACTTGCGTCCACGTCGTTTATGGGGTGGTCGCCCGCGTAGATCAGCTCCCCGCAGGGCACCTCCAGCCGCCGGGCCATTTCCACGAACAGGTCGGTATGGGGCTTGGCGGTGGCGGGATCGGAGCCGATCAATACCTGGTCGAATTCATCCCACAGTCCCAGGCCCCGGACCTTGGCGCTCTGGTATTCCAGCCTTCCGTTGGTGATGAGCCCCACCTTCATGCCCCGGCGCTTGAGCTGGGCCAGCATGGGCTCCACGAAGGGGTATTTCACCCCGTTTTCCGCGATCTGGCCCTGCCAGTATCCGCACACCTGCTGAGGGTCCGGCATCCGGGCGAATATGCCCCTATCGGTCAGATATTCGCACATCTTCTTCCAGCCGTCGTAATTGTGCAGGTGGTCGGCCTCCACGAAGGCGTCCTGGGCCGCTTGTACCGTCACTCCCGGGGCCATGGCGTCCGGAAACGCCCGGCAGAACCGGGCCATGGCCGCCCTGTCGCTGGCGTCCCTGTCGTACAGCGTATAGTCCAAATCGAATACCGCGCCCCGGATCATGCCGTCACCGCCTTTTTATCCATGTTTCACTATACCACAACCGCCCCGGGAATTCAAGAGGGAACGGGGGATGAGCTGAGGGCTCCCTATTCCGCTTTTGGGCGCAGGATTGCCTGCGCATCACAGATGCGCAAATCCCGCGCTCCCGCGCACGCAAACCCTGTTTATTGGCGCGGGTTCATTTGACTTCCCCGCCGCCCAGGCACACCTGGCCCTGGTAGACCACGGCGTACTGGCCGGGGGTGACGGCCCTCTGGGGCTGGGCGAAGTCCATGCGCATGACCCCGTTGTCTATGGTGACCACAGCGTCCTGCAGGGGCTGTCTGTGGCGGAGGCGGATCTGGCAGGGGAAGGGCTCGCCGTCCTCCGCCGGGGCCTCGCCGGAGATCCAGGTGAGCCTGTCCGCGTAAGAGACGGAGGCATACAGCCTGGACTCGTCCCCCTGGGAGAGCACCAGCCGGTTATTGGCCACGTCCTTTTCCACCACGAACCAGCGGCCGCCATTGCCGCCGCCGCCCACGCCCAGGCCCCGCCTCTGGCCGAGCGTATAGAACATGAGCCCGTCGTGGCGGCCCACCACCCGGCCGCTCTCGTCCACCATGTCGCCGGGCTGGGCGGGCATATACTTCATCAAAAAGGGCTTAAAGTCCCGCTCGCCGATGAAGCACACGCCCGTGGAGTCCTTTTTTTCGGACACGGGGATGTTGGCGCGGCGGGCCTGATCCCGGATCTGGGCCTTTGTCATGCCGCCCACGGGGAAATGGGCCAGCGCCAGCTGTCGCCAGCCCACCTCATGGAGAAAGTAGGTCTGGTCCTTGTTCTCGTCCGCGGCCCTCAGCAGCAGGGGCTTATCTCCCGACTTATCCAGTCTTGCGAAGTGACCCGTGGCCACCCCGTCGGCCCCCAGGCCCCGGCAGAAGTCCAGAAACACGCCGAACTTGATCTCCCGGTTGCACAGCACGTCCGGGTTGGGTGTGCGCATGCGGCGGTACTCGTCCAGGAAGTAGGAGAACACCCGCTCCCTGTATTCCCGGGCGAAGTTGACGGAATAGCTGGGGATGTCCAGCAGATCGCAGACCCTGCGCACGTCGTCCCAGTCCCGGGCGGACGTGCACACGCCGCTCTCGTCCTTTTCCTCCCAGTTGTTCATGAATACGCCGCACACGTCCAGGCCCTGCCGCTTGAGCAGCAGGGCCGTCACCGACGAGTCCACACCGCCGGACATGCCAACGGCGATCATACGTTGAACCGGAACAGCGTCACGTCGCCGTCCTTCATCACATAGTCCTTGCCCTCGCTGCGGACCAGGCCCTTTTCCTTGCAGGCGGCCATGGAGCCCTCGGCGATGAGCGTATCGTAGGCCACGATCTCGGCCCGTATAAAGCCCTTTTCAAAGTCGGTATGGATCTTGCCGGCGGCCTGGGGAGCCTTCGTGCCCTTTTCGATGGTCCAGGCCCGGACCTCCTTGGGCCCCGCGGTGAGGAAGGATATCAGGCCCAGCAGTTCATAGCTCTTCTGTACCAGCCTGTCCAGGCCCGACTCCTTAAGGCCCATCTCCTCCAGAAATTCTTTTTTCTCGTCCGGCGGCAGCTGGGCGATCTCCTCCTCCAGTCTGGCGGCGATGACCATCACGCCGGAGCCCTCCTTTTCGGCCACCCGGCGCACCTCGTTGACCAGGGGCAGATCCTCCTGACCCGCCTCGTCCTCGCCCACGTTGGCGGCGTAGAGCACGGGCTTGGAGGTCAGCAGGAAAAATCCCTTGGCGATCTCCTGTTCGTCCTCCGTCAGCGGGCAGGAGCGGGCCATGCGGCCCTCGTTCAGGTGCGAGAGCAGCTTTTCCGCCACGGCGTATTCGGCCTTCATTTTGCTGTCGCCGCCCTTGACCAGGTGGGCGGCCTTGTCGTATCGCCTCTGCACCGTGTCCAGGTCGGCCAGTATCAGCTCCGTCTCGATGGTCTCTATGTCCCTGGCCGGGT
>CADAGW010000038.1 GCA_902787475.1 uncultured Eubacteriales bacterium | reverse complement strand
GTAGCCCTCGGCGTTCAGCGCACTCTGCCCGTCCGCGCCATAGTAGGCCTCGTAGAGCACGTGATGCAGTCCGTCGTACTCCCGCTCGATGCGGGCGCTGCCGTTCACGGCCACCGGCTCGTCAGCGGCGTTGAAGTAGGCGATGGACACGATGTTGCCGTTGGCGTCATAATCGTAATACACCGAAGCGTATCCGGAGGACTGGGTCAGGGCGGTGCCGTCGGCGGCGAAGTACTTATCGCCCGTCAGATGGCCCACGCTGTCGTAGCGGTGCGCCTGGGCGGCGTACTGGTTGCCGCCGGACACATACTCTCCGTCTCTGTCCAGGGTCACGCCCCACAGAAGGCCGCCGTAGCGGTTGTACTCGCACAGCATGGCAGCATAGCCCATCCGGTTGTTCACCGGCTCGCCGCTGGCGTCGTAATACCTCTGCTGGGTCTCCACCTGGTCGCCGTTATAGGAGTAGGCCACCCAATGCGCGCCGTGGGACGCGGAGTTGTCCGGCGCGCCGGTCTGATCGAAGAACTTCTCCTCCATCAGCAGGTTGCTGTGGGGGCCGCCATAGGTCATCTCCCTGGCGTAGTAGCCGTCCAGGTTCTCGCAGGGCTCGCCGTTCTCGTTGTAGTAATACTCCTTCACCGCCGGGGCGCTCACGTCGGTGCCCGCATACTCATAGCGGATGGAGGCGTACTGCAGCTCGTCGTTGCGGGTGGGGTGCCAGGTCTCGTCCATATACACGGTCCTTGTCACCTGGCCGTACTCGTTGCGCTCGTTCACCAGACCCGCGTTGCCCGCCTTTTTGGCGACGAGCTTCAGGTCGGTGCCGTAATAGCGCTCCTCCTCCACCGCGTCAGGGCCCAGGATCCAGCGGCCCGCGGCGTCCTGCTGCTTGCCGGTGGCTCCGTGGTAATACAGCCACTCGATGCGGGCGTAGCCGCCATTGCCCATGGTCACCTGGTCCTCGGTGTCGTAATAGGTCTCCCGGTAATCGAAATTGTCACCGGCGTACTCCATCTCCACCCGGGAAATGCCGGCGCTGGTCATGGTCCGCTGATCGTCCGCGCCGTAATAGGTGATATAGTGCTGGAGACCGGAATCGCCGTAATACTCATAGGTCACCTTGGCGAAGGTGGTCAGCACCTTGATCAGCTTGCCGTCCACGCCCAGGTAATCGGTCTCGGCCAGACGGTTCAGCCCGTCATAGCTGTGGGTCACAGAGGCGTATCCGTTGGAGCCCAGTATGGGAGCCTCGTCCACGCCGTAAAAATCGGTGCGCAGGAGTTTTCCGTTCTTGTCGTACTCGTTCTCCACCCTGTGGAACCGGCCGGTGCCCAGCACGCGGCTTCCGTCCGCGCCGTAGATCTCCCGCTTCAGAAGCAGGCGCTGGCTGGAGGCCCCGCCCCGGGTCTTGGCGGTATCCACCACGTTGTCGCTGACCAGGTCGCCCAGAGAATCCGCGTCGGTGAAGTATTCTTCCGTGGTGTACTCAGACACCACCACCGCGCCGCCCTCGGCGCCTACCAGGGGCTGCCCGTCTGCGTCCAGATACCGGGTGGTGACCGTCACGGTCTTCTCGCCCGCCTGCACGTCGTAGAACACCTGGGCGTATCCGCCGGTGGGCCGGGTCAGCTGTCCGTCCGCCCCATAATAGCTGGTGGACAGGATCTGATTGCCGTCCCAGTAATCCCTGCGGTAGCTGTAGCCGCCGGGGATGTCCGCCCGGCTTCCGTCGGGGGCATACCGATCCTCGGTCACGATATGGGAATTGCCGTTGTTGTCGGTATAATAGGTGTAGTCGGCCCGGGCGTATCCCCCGTCCGCCGCCACCAGTTCACCGCTCAGCCCATAATAGGCCTCGGATATCAGGTTGCCGTATCCGTCCCTGCCGTACTCGGCCCGGCAGAACCCCCGGCTGTTCACGGCGGGCTCCCCGTCCAGGGTATGGGCCGTCTCGCCGATCAGATCGCCGTTCTCGTTCCACTGGCAGTCGGTCAGGGTCATGGCCGGGAAGGACAGGGTCTCGATCTCCCCCTCCTGGGCCCCCGCCGGGTACGCAACCACCAGAATCAGGATCAGAAGAACACTCAGTACGCTGCGCTTTTTCACCGATCTCATCTCCTTCTTTGGGCTTGCTTCTTGTCCCGGGTCGACCCCTCCGACCGTCCCCGGGTGTCGTAGTGGTGGTAATAATCTCTATAATACTTTCTGCTGTAATAGTAGCTTCCGTGGTGGATCTTCTCTCCGTAGAACACGAAGCCCAGCACGCTCATGTCGGTAAGCTCCGCGGCCTTCAGGGCCTTGCGGATCTCCCGATGGTCGGAGAAGTTCTGCCTGGACACGAACAGGCACCCCGCCACATGGGCCGACACCACCAGGGGGTCGGACACGATGTTGATGGGCGGCATGTCCAGAAGCACCAGATCGAACTCTTCCGACAGCTCCTTCAGCAGTTGATCCATATTGGCAGAGCTGAGCAGCTCCGCCGGGTTGGGGGGCGTATGGCCCGCCGGCATAATAAACAGGGTCTCCCGGTTGGTCTCAAGCAGCGCGTCCTTCCAGCCGCACTCCCCCACCAGCACGGTGGACAACCCGGGCAGCTTTCTGCCGTACTTGAATATCTCCCTCTGACTGCACCTGCGCATGTCCCCGTCCACCAGCAGCACCTTTCTGCCGCTCATGGCGTAGGATATGGCCAAATTGGCGGTGATGGTGGATTTGCCCTCGCCGGATATGGCGCTGGTGACAGCCACCACGTTGTTGTTCTTGCCTACCAGCGTGTACTGAAGGTTCATCCTCAGCTTGGCGTAGCTCTCCACCATGTCCATGGGGCTCTTGTCGTCCAAAAGGAACTTGCCCGGATCCACGCTCTCCTCTTTGTTCCTTCGTATGGTGGCCAGCACCGGGGGCGTGTAGTTTTCCTCCAGCTCCTTGCTGTCGGTCACCTTGCTGTTTAACAGGAACAAAAGCACCAATACGCCCGCCGCCGCCACGGCTCCGGCCATGGCCCCGGTCATGGCCCGCCTCCAGGGAGACCGGGCGTCCGGGTGGGTGGGGGCGGTGGCGTAGTCCACGATCTCGATGCTGCCCGCGCTGACCACCCGTATGATCTCCGCGGGGGCCACGTCCATCACGGCGTTGCATATATCCGCGGACATCTGGGGATCCCCGGTCACGCAGCTGACCCGCACCACGCCGGTCTCCGACACGGAGCCCATGCTGATGCTCCCGGCGATAAACCCGGGGGTGATGTTGGGATACTCCGGCGTCAGCCTTTCCACCACCGCGTCCAGCACCTTATTGCTCTTGACCACCACCATATAGGTGTCGATCAGCCGCACGGCGGAGCTGATGTCGGAAATGCTGGTATACTGATAATTCACCACGTTGGGGTTTCCGTTGTACACATACATGGTGCCCGACGCGGTATAGGTATCCCTCTGGTTTTTGACCGTCCGGTAATACATGCCGCCAAACCCAATGGCCGCCAGCAGGATCACCAGCCAGATCCGTTTGAGTATGAACAGACTCAGCTTCACCAGATCGATCTGAGTCCCTCGTTTTTCCATCTCCGCTTTCAGCTCCCCGTTTCATCGGCCAAACCGACGCATATCACTTGAGCCCTCCGCGTTTCGGCTGAAAGGGCATCGTATACCATGCATAATTATAGAAACATTTCCACGAATTGTCAATGCTCTTTCGATTAAAACCTACGTAAACAGCATCATTTCTCTATTTTTAATGTTTCCGCCACATTTCTCCCGCCCGCCGGGCAAACTCAGCCATCCACGCCGCCCCCGTGGGCAGCACGTCCTCGTCGATCCGGAACCTTCCGTTGTGATGGGCCACGTCCGACCCTTTCTTTTCATCCGCCACCCCCAGCTGGGCGTAGCATATTGGCGCGATCCTGCCGTAATTGGCGATATCGTCCCCCAGCATCATGGCCCACTGGCCCTCCACGTGCTCCTCTCCGGCCACCGCCACGGCGCACTCCCTGGCCAGCGCCGCCGCCCTTTCGTCGTTGATCACCGCGTCGCTGATCCGCTCGTTCCTGATCTCCACCCGGCAGTGGTACGCCGCGCCGATCTCCCGCCCGATATTGTCCAGCTCCTCCTCCAGCGTCACCCTTGTCTCCTCGTCCAGCGCCCGCATGGTGCCCCGCAGCCTGGCCTCACCGGCCACCACGTTGCCCACCGTCCCGGCGTGGAAGCTGCCCACGGTGACCACCGCCGCCTTCATGGGCGATATCCTCCTGGACACGATGGTCTGCATGGACTGCACCATGGCCGCCCCGGCACAGATGGCGTCGAAGCACTTCTCCGGCGTGGCCCCGTGGCCTCCCTTCCCCTCGATCACCGCCTCAAACATATCCACCGCGGCGCTCACCGCCACCGGCGCCACGTGGAGCGTCCCGGTCTTATGCGGGCTCCACAGGTGTATGGCGAAAAACACGTCCACGTCGTCCACCAGCCCCGTGGCCATCACCTCGTCCGCCCCCCGCTCGCCCTCCTCGGCGGGCTGAAAAATCACCTTCACCCGCCCCGCCAGCGTGTCTCTTTCCTCCGCCAGCATCCGGGCGGCGCACAGCCCCATGGCCATATGCCCGTCGTGCCCGCAGGCGTGCATCACCCCCGGGTTCTCCGAGGCATATTCAAGCCCCGTCTCCTCCGTCACCGGCAGGGCGTCCGTGTCGCACCGTATGCCCACCGTGGCCCCGGGCCGTTTCCCCTCCACCAGCGCCACGGTCACGTTGTCCTTGGGCGCCTCATATCCTATCCCCCACCCCTTTAGCGTCTCCCGGATCACCTGGTGGGTCCTCACTTCCTCATGCGCCACCTCCGGGCACCGATGAAGCCGCCTGTACAGCCCCACCGTCTCCCCCTTCATTGCCTCCGCTTTCTTCCTATATATATTCTCCATCTCTCCCGCTCCTTCTTTTCCCTGTCGCTTCTCCGAACCATTTCATACGGAACCGTCTTTCCGTCCCCCGAATCCCATGATGTATCATTATACTCCCATCCCCGCATTTTGCCAAGTGCCCCCCGGACGCAAAAAAGAACCGGGGCGCAATGCCCCGGCCCTTTGAACCGAATCAAGAATTACTTGCTCAGATCCACTTCTTCGGCGGTCTGGTTCAGCAGGTGGGTGGAGAAGCCCTCCTCGTACACCTTGGCGCGCTCGTCGATGATCTCCTGCCAGCCGGCGTCCAGATACTCCTGGGCATACTGGGCATACAGGTCGTCGAACTCTTCCTCAGAGCACATGGTCAGCTTGTCGCGGAACTCCTTGTACAGCTCCACCAGGGTCTGCTGATACTCGGCCTCGGCCTCCATGGTCACGGAGAACTTGGCGTTGTCGATGGCCCAGCCGGCATCCCTCACGGCCACCTTGTCATAGTACCAGGCGATGACGTCGGCGGTGAAGTCCTCGGGCAGGTCATGGGGCATGTTGTTGGTGATCATGTCCTCGATGGTACCGGCCTGGCGGGCCTCGATGGTGATGCACCAGTAGTCCTTGTTGTTGGAGAAGCCCATCTTGTAATCGCCGTTGTAGTCGCTGACGGACACGGGCAGGCCATTCTCGTTATAGTTGAAGGTCTCGCCCTCGATGCCCCACTGGAAGGTGAACAGGTTCTCGGGCTGGGTCAGCCACTCCATGTACATCCAGGCGGCCTTCAGCTGATCCTCGGTGGCGTCCTTGGAGAAGCCCACCATCATGCCGAAGGGGTTGTCGGTGCGGTAGCCGGGGTTGGTGCCGGCTTCCTCGTCGATGGTGGAGCTCACGGGCACGATGCCCAGCTTGGCGTCGGGATTGGCCTCATAGAAGGCGGTCAGCCAGTCCATGTTGGCGGAGATGTAGCCGCCATAGGCGAAGGTCTCGCCGTTGATGAAGTTGGTCTTCTCGTCCTCGGTGCCGGTCAGGTAGTACTCGGGGTTGGTCAGGCCGGCGTTGTACTTGAAGTTTTCAAACTTGAGGAGCTTGTAGTTGGGCTCCCAGCCCAGGGCGGGGGTGTTGTAGTCGCCGTACATGGCCCACTCCTTCTCGTCCAGGGGCCAGGTGCGGTACTGATAGTTCTGGTCGGAGCCCACGCCGGTGATCATGACGCCGCCAGCGGGATGAGCCGCGATGCCGGCCTCCTGGATCTTGGTCAGGGCGTCCACGTACTCGGCACGGTCCACGGGATAATGATCATAGCCCACGGCCTCCAGCCAGTCCTTGCGGTAGAAGTTCTGGAAGGTGTAGCTGGTGTCGTAGTAGGGGCGCAGGGCGGCCACGAAGTAGGTCTCGCCGTTGATCTGGGTGTAGGTCAGCTGGTTGTTCTCCACCATGCGGTTGTAATAGGTGGGGGCCACCGCCGCGAAGTCGTCCATGTTGAAGGTGGTCATGTAGCCGTCGCCGGCCCACTGGGTCACCTTGGGATAGTCGTACTCCATCAGCACGGTGGGCAGCTCATCGCCGGCCGCCAGCATGGCGTACTTGGTCAGCACGTCGCTGCGGGGGATGGCCACGTAGTTCACGGTCACGTTGTACTTGTCGCCGAAGTTCTCCTGGATCCAGTGGGTCCAGTAGTTGTCCTCCACGTTGGGAACGCCAGCCTGTCCGCGGTCATACACCGGGATGGTGATGGACACGTTCTCGGCGAAGGGCTCCCAGGCGGCCGCGGCTTCCTCAGCCATGGCCATGGGCAGGACGGACAGCATCATAAGCGCCGTCAGCAGCAGAGCAAGGGTTTTCTTCATGGGGTATTCCTCCTTATGATTCTCGGGCACCCGCCCGGTGGGAACTGATTCATGGCATCCCGCCGCCATCCGCGGAATTTGAAAATCGTCCGCAGCCGCCATTCTCTCTCCCCGCAAGCAACGACATATCCCTATGTCATTGCGAGTCGGCCCGAAGGGTCGGCGAAGCAATCCGTCCTCCCCTTCCCTGGGCCTTGGCGGCCTTACGGCCTTATCCCTTCACGGCGCCCACCATCACGCCCTTCACGAAATACTTCTGAAGGAACGGATACACGCAGATGATGGGTATGGTGGTGAACATGATGCAGGCGGCCTGCAGCACCTCGGGCGTGCTGGTCACCTCGATGGCCTCAGACAGGGTGGTGGTCTGGGCCTCGGTGGCGCTGGCCACCAGCTGATACAGCTTGTACTGTATCATTTTCAGGGCTTCCTTGGTGATGTAATACTTGTTGTCGGCGTAGGCGTTCCACCGGCCCACCGCGTAAAACAGCGACAGGGTGGCGATGATGGGCATGGACAGGGGAAGCACGATCCGGAAGAGGATCTGGAAGTTGTTGGCCCCGTCCAAGAACGCCGCCTCCTCCAGGCTGTCGGGTATGGTGCTCTGGAAGTAGTTCTTCATGATGAGCATGTTGTACGAGGAATAGATCAGCGGCAGGATCAGCACCCACATGCTGTTCAAAAGCCCCAGATCCTTATACAGCAGATACGTGGGGATCAGGCCGGCGCTGAAATACATGGGGAACATCAAAAGGAAGGTAAAGAACGACCGGCCCTTGAGCCTCTTTTTCGACAGGGGATAGGCCGCGCAGGTACAGCTGATCATGCCCATGGCCGTAAAGATCAGCACCACCTTCACCGTGAACAGGAAGGAGGACACCATAGTGCCGTCCTGGAATATGGAGCTGTAGGCATCCACATTCAGGCCCTTGGGCCAGAGCACCACCGACTTCTGCATCACGGCGGTGTTGCTGGACACGGACTTGGCCGCCAGGTGGATAAAGGGCAGTATGCACGTCAAACACAGTACCACCAGTATGATGATGATCAGCGCGTCGCCGATGCCAAACGCTCTTATGGCGTGGGAGCCGTCGTTGATCGTGTCGAATTCCTTGGTCTTTTTCGCCATCTTCCGCGCCTCCTTCCTTACAGCAGTCCGTCTTCGCCCAGGAACTTGGCGAAGCGGTCACTGGCCAGCACCAGTATCAGGCCCACCAGAGACTGGAACAGGCCCACGGCGGTGGCCATGCTGAACTTGGAGCTGGCAAGGCCCTTGTCGTAAATGTATATGGCCAGCTGATACTGGAAGTCCTTCACCTGGGTGTTTCCAAACACGTCCAGCCGCTCGTAGTTGCTGCCCATCAGCTTGCCCAGGTTCATGATCAGAAGCACCACGATGGTGCCCCGGATGCCGGGCAGGGTGATGTGCCATATCCTCTGGAGCCGGTTGGCGCCGTCGATCATGGCCGCCTCGTACAATTCGCCGCTGATACCGGTGATGGCGGCCAGGTATATGATGGTGCCCCAGCCCATGCCCTGCCACACGCCTATGAGCAGGTAGGTGGCGGCCCAGTGCCATTTCTCCGTCAGGAAGGGGATGCCCTGGTCAATCCATCCCCAATTCATCAATAGCACGTTCACGATGCCCGTGGAGGGCTTGAACAGCTGATAGGCCACGGAGCCTATGATGACCCAGGAGAGGAAGTGGGGCAGATACAGTACGGTCTGCGTCACCTTCTTGAACCGGGGGAACCTCAGCTCGTTGAGCATCAGCGCCAGTATGATGGGCATGGGGAAGCTGACCAGCAGGTCCAGCAGGTTGAACACCAGCGAGTTCTTCAGCGCCCGCAAAAAGTCCTTGTCCTTAAAGACCTTGGCGAAGGTGGCCCAGCCCACCCACTTGCTGCCGTCGTAGCCCTTGGCGGGCTTGTAGTCCATAAACACCATCCGCAGTCCCGGATAGGACGCGTAGTTGAATATGAACACCAGCGCCAGGGGGATCAGCAGCAGCAGATACAGATGCCAGTCCCTTTTCAGGGAGGTCTTCCACTCCCTCAATTCCAGTTGGACCCTCGATTTCATCCGTTCCCCTCCGTTTCATGGTCCGTTCCCTCGGCCGAAGCCCTTCCCCCTCGTTTGCCTCCCGCAGGGGAATTTCCCAGCCATACAACTATTCTGTTTACATTTTAACACCATTTTGTTATCTGTGTCAACATCTATTTCCGTTAACGCCAACCGCCCCGCGTAAATTCACCTGTTCTACCCCGATTTGACATATTTGTATTGTCCATTTTCCCTCCCGCCCCGCGTCAAAGAAACCGCTCCCCCCGTCTTGCCATTTTCCCTTCTTCGTAGTATAATGGTATCACTATCATGGAGGTTTTTTCGTATGCAGAATCGTACCCGTCGGGCCCGCTCCGCCTCGCCCAACCTCAAATATCAGTCCGTCCGGGAAAAGAGCACCCGGGGAAACCTGATCCTCACGGTGGCGCTGTGTCTGCTTCTGCCCCCCGTTGGCATCGTCTACGCCTGGCGCTCGGAGCTGAAGGGCGTATGGTCCCGCCTGGTGCCTACCCTGGCCGGTCTGGGGGTCATGACCCTTCTCTTCGCCGTCATATTCCACACCCCCGGCTCCGTGGACGCCATACTCCCCTCCCCGGTGGTGCCCCTGCCCTTTGACTACGTGGCCCCCACCCTGGTGCCCGGCCCCGGCGTGTCCCAGGACGAGCTGGACGCCGCCTACCAAAACGCCCAGCAGACCCGGGAAGAAGGCGACACAGGCGAGGCCCAGTATGACGACGGCCAGGGCGGCGAAAACGGCGGCATCCCCGAGGGAGCGGCCCCCGCGCCGGTGTCCGGCCCCGTCACGGACCTGGCCGCCGAGACCCCCGCGCCCACGCCCGAACCCACGCCCGAGCCCACGCCGGAGCCCACCCAGGGCCCCGTCATCGTGTTCGCCGTGGCCCAGAACGCCACCCTCTACCACGCCTACGAGACCTGCGACGGCCAGCTGAACGCCCGGGAGCTGACCCTGGAGGAGGCCAAGGCCGAGGGCCTTCGCCCCTGCTCCAAGTGCCGCCCTGTGAAATACAACTGACCGCCCCATCCGCCGGGCAGGGCAAAAGCAGGGAAAAACGGGGGTGCGGCAGGTCAAAAACGGGGCCGAAACCGGCCCCAAAAAGGCCGTTTTCGTACCCAAAACGGGCCCAAAATACCCCAAAACCGACCCGTTTCACACCCATTTTGAGCCCTGTTTCGTTATCAGTCCATAAAAAGAGAGGGTCGCCCCTCCCTTTTTTCATCAGAAACGGAGATGCCGCCATGTCCACGTCCCCCACGCTCCCTTCCTCCCATCCCACCTCCCCGATTCTCCCAAATTCGACCCTCGCCGGATCGGCTCTGGCCAGGGTGCTGGGCGGGGCGGATATGCCCTGCGCGGGGCTGGCCCCCATGGCGGGCATCACGGACATGCCCACAAGGCTCCTGGCCAGCGAGTGCGGGGCGGCCTTCTGCGTCACGGAGATGATCAGCGCCAAGGGCTACGTGTGCGCGCCGGAAAACCGGGAGGCCATACGGGAATTGGTACAGCGCCACCCGGACGAAGGACCCCTGGCGGCCCAGCTTTTTGGCCACGAGCCGGGATACATGGCCGAGGCGGTTCGGCGCATACAGGACGAGGGCTTTTCCTGGATCGACATCAACATGGGCTGTCCCGCCCCCAAGATCGCGGGCAACGGGGACGGCTCGGCCCTGATGGACGATCCCGTATTGGCGGGCAGGATGGTGGCCGCGGCGGTGAAGGCCAGCCGGGGCCCGGTGACGGTGAAGATCCGCTCCGGACGGGACGAAAACCACATCAACTGCGCAGAGATCGCCCGCATCTGCCAGGAGGAGGGGGCCGCCGCGGTGACGGTGCACGCCCGCACCCGCCGCCAGCAGTATTCGGGCCACAGCGACTGGAATATGATCCGGCTGGTAAAGGAGAGCTTGTCCATACCCGTCATAGGCAACGGGGACGTGGCCAGCGGACAGGACGCCCTGAAAATGGTGGAGGAGACCGGGTGCGACATGGTGATGTGCGCCCGGGCCGCCCGGGGCAATCCCTGGCTGTTTGCCCAGATCCGCGCCGCCTTTATGGGCCTCCCCTACACCCCGCCGGACGCCGCCGCCCGCATGGAGGCCATGCTCCGCCACGCCCGCATGCTCTGCGGTCTCCGGGGCGAAAAGCGGGGCATGCGCCAGATGCGCAAGCAGGCCATATGGTATGTGCAGGGCCTTCGCGGCGCGTCCCAGGCCCGGATACGGCTCCAGGACCTGGACACCCTCTCCCAGCTTACGGACATCGCCGGGGAGATCGCGGGAACGAAGAACGAATGATAT
>CADAGW010000037.1 GCA_902787475.1 uncultured Eubacteriales bacterium | reverse complement strand
GCCTCGCTTCACAATTCCTATTGCCTGTTCCCTATTGCCTACTGCCTATTTCTCCCTCGCCATTTCGATGACGTCCCAGATGCGCTGGAGGTCGTCGGCGTTGTAGTAGAACAGCGTGATGCGCCCGCTGTCGGTGGTGCCGTCCAGGCGCACGCGGGTGCCGAACAGCTCCCGCGCCATGCTCTCCAGTTCGCCGATCTGGGCGTCCCTGGGCACGCGGGGCTTCTTGACCTCCTCCTTCACCGGCTGGGCGCAGATGCGCTCCAGCTGGCGCACGGACCAGCCCTGCTGCACGGTGAGGTTCGCCAGCTGCACCTGCCGCCGGGCGTCCACCGTCACCAGGGCGCGGGCGTGACCGGCGGAAAGCTTGCCCTCCGTCACCAGCTGCTTCACGCTCTCCGGCAGGGTCAGAAGCCGGAGCAGGTTCGCCACCGCCGGGCGGCTCTTGCCCAGGCGCTCGGCCACCTTCTCCTGGGTGAGCCCCGCCTCGTCCATCAGCCTGCGCACGCCCATGGCCTCCTCCAGGGGGTTCAGGTCGTCGCGCTGGAGGTTCTCGATCAGCGCCGCCTCCAGCCGCTTCTGGTTGTCCCAGTCCCGCACGATGGCCGGGATCTCGGTGAGCTCCGCCAGCCGGGAGGCCCGGTAGCGCCTCTCGCCCGCAATGATGGTGAATCGCTCGCCGTCGGGGGACACGATGATGGGCTGCAGCACGCCCACCGCCCGGATGGACGCCGCCAGCTCGTTCAGCGCGGCCTCGTCAAAGCGGCGGCGGGGCTGCTCCCGGTTCGGGTCGATCTGCCCGATGGGGATCATCCGCACCTCGTCCACGGGCCCGGCGGCCTTCTGTTCGGCTTTCTGCCGGGTCTGCCGGGCTTCCCGGGTCTCCTGGGCGGCCTCGGCCACCACGTCCTCGCCCAGCAGCGCGCCCAGGCCGCGCCCCAAACCGCGCTGTATCTTCTTCGCCATGATCATTTATTCCTTTCAATCAGTTCCTTCGCCAGCTCCTGATAGGCCTTCGCGCCGGTGCTCCGGGCATCGTACAGGTGGATGGGCAGGCCGTAGCTGGGGGCCTCGCTGAGGCGCACGTTCCGGGGGATCATGGTCTCAAAGGCCTCGTCCCGGAAGTGGTTGCGCACCTCCTGCACCACCTGGGCGCAGAGGTTGGTCCGCCCGTCGAACATGGTGAGCAATATGCCCTCCACGGCTAGGTCCGGGTTCAGCCGCTTGCGCATCAGCTTCACCGTGTTCACCAGCTGGCCCACGCCCTCCAGCGCGTAGTACTCGCACTGGATGGGGATCAGCACGCTGTCAGCGGCGGTGAGGGCGTTCAGCGTCAGAAGGCTCAGGGACGGCGGACAGTCGATGAAGACGTAGTCGTAGTCCGCCCGCAGGGGCTCCAGCGCCGCCTTGAGCAGCTTCTCCCGGTCCTCCACGGCCACCAGCTCGATCTCCGCGCCCGCCAGCTCGATGGCGGTGGGGATCAGGTCCAGGGCGTCGAAGCCGGTATTCACCACGGCGTCCTTCGCCGCGGCCTCGCCGATGAGCACGTCGTAGATGGTCGCGCCCTCCTCCCCCGCCTTGCCCAGGCCGGAGGTGGCGTTGCCCTGGGGGTCGATGTCCACCAGGAGCACCTTCTTCCCCATCGCCGCCACGCAGGCGCTCAAATTCACGGCCGTCGTGGTCTTGCCCACGCCGCCCTTCTGATTCGTCACCGCAATGATCTTTGCCAAAGTAAACCTTCCCATCCTCGGCCCGCCACGGCGGACAGACATCCATTTTATCTATTTTATTATAAGCCATTTTATGACACAGGGCAAGCCCCCGCGCAAAAAAAGCGCCGCCGCGAAATGATTTCGCGGCGGCGCGCGTCCGTTTACAGCTTCCAGTCGATCCCCTCTCCGTCCTCCGTCTCCAGTCGAATCTCCCGAATCGTCTCGCCGTCGTTGAGCCATTCAATCTCCTCGGCTGCGATTGCGGGCGCGTCCTCCACCGGCGTCACGCCGTCGATCTCCCATCCGTCCTTCAGGATGTATCCCCAGCCCGTTATGCTGCGCGGCTCCTCCGTCGCGCCGTTGACGTAAATCCCAAGCTGTGGCACGCCGTCGTCAAACACCCCTTCCCGCTTCGGCACTGCCTGGAACCGCAGCCGATTCGTCACGTCGGTCTGAGTGAATTCCGTGACTACCAGCGTGAAATCCTTAAAATCGAACCTCGGCAATTCCGCTGCCAGCGTCCGCCGCGCCGCGCCCTTTTCCAGCGTCAATTCCACGTCCCAGCGCTTGGCCAGCCTCGCGTAGCCCAGCTTTTCATCCAACTCGGTCTCCCCAAGCATCGAGTCGTACAGCGACTTGTCGGCGAAGTCGCCCCACAAAGCTTCCCGGTCGTCATAGCTGTAGTGGCGGGAAATCCATGGGCCTGCAAAGAGATCCTCCTCGTCCTCCGAGGGCTCCTCCGGCGCGCTCTTGACGCGGTTTTTCGACGCCTGTCCCACGGAAATCCCATAGCAGAAGCTCTCCACCTGCTGCTGGGCCACGTCCCAGGCAATCACCGGCGTGCCCACGGGGGAGGACACATTGTCGTCCACGAAGGGCGCTATGGGCTCCTGCGCCAGCATCGTCACCGTCACCGGGCCCTCGCCCCCGCCAATCACGCGGAACTCAGTGGTCTCGCCGCCGGTCTCTGGCAGCGCTGCGCCCAGCACCTCGCCGCCCAAGGCGGTGCGGATCATGCCCGCGCGAATTTCAAACTCCCCTTCGCCCTTGATGATCGGCCCGTAGAAAATCAGCGGCTTGCCGGTGTGGTTCTCGGCGGTCCAGGTCAGGTACAGCTTGTCGTCGTCCAGCAGGTACTCGTCCACACGGAACGAGATGTCCTCCGCCTCGGGTTCCGCCGTCTCATCCAACTGCACCAGATGCGCTTCCACAGCGGGCGTAGGCGGCTCGGCGCTGTTGCGGAAAATATGGCCCAGCAGCCGAGACTGGAACCCGGCCACCGCCGCGGTCACCCCCACCAGCATAAGCGCCGCCGCCAACAACAGCTTCCCCACGTGCAGCCGCCGCGCGGGTCTCTCCATCGCCTCCATGATGTAGGCGTCCGGGATATTCCCCAACAGCTCCAACAGCTTTTCCGCCTTCACAGCCAGATTCCCTCCTTCTCCAGCTCCACGCGTAAACCCTTGCGCATCCGTGAAAGCGCCATCCGCACCGACGCTTCCTTCCTGCCCGTTTCCCCCGCGATTTCCGCGACGGTATCCATCCGCCAGTAGCGCAGCAAGAACATCCGCCGGTTTTCCTTCGATTGCTTCTCCAAAAAACGTTGGATCGCGGCGGAGATCTCGCCCTCCGCGTCCTCCGGCATGCGTGACGCCACTTCGTCCAGCTCCCCCAGCACCCGCATGCCCTCGCCCCGCTTCAACGCCTTATTCCGCCGAAGCCGGTCGAGGCTCAGGTTTCTGGCGATCCTGTACAGATACGCGCCCAGCGTGCCCGGACGCGTGGGCGGAATGGTGTTCCACGCTTTGAGCCAGGTGTCGCTCACGCACTCCTCCGCGTCTGGACGATTTTTCAGGATGCCCTCGGCCAGGCTGCGCACCCGCCGGCCATATTTCTCATCCGTTTCCCGAATGGCTCGCTCCGACCGGGCGAAGTACAATTCGATGATCTCCCTGTCCTCCATGTCCTCGCCCCCTTCGCTAAATAAGACGCGAAATACTCCGATTTGTAACAATGAGCCTTTCGTCAGAATTCAGTAGACGCCGCCCCCATTTTGCGCTATAATAGAATTAACCCAATACACACAAAGGAGTGCGTCACATGGAAAACAAGATCAAGCGCATCGGCGTCCTCACCAGCGGCGGCGACTCCCCCGGCATGAACGCGGCGGTCCGCGCCGTGGTCCGCACGGCCATCACCTGCGGCATGGAGTGCATCGGCATCCGCCGGGGCTGGCAGGGCCTCATACAGAGCGATTTCGTGCCCCTGGACGCGGCTTCCGTGGGCCACATACTGGATCGGGGCGGCACCATGCTCTACACCGCCCGCAGCGAGGACTTCCGCACCGAGCAGGGCCGCCAGCGGGCCATGGCCACCTGCAAGATGCTGGGTCTGGACGCCATCGTGGCCATCGGCGGCGACGGCACCTTCCGGGGCGCTCTGGAATTCTCCCGCATGGGCATGTCCGTGGTGGGCATCCCCGCCACCATCGACAACGACATCGGCTGCACCAACTACACCATAGGCTTCGACACCGCCTGCAACACGGCCATAGAGTGCATCGACAAGCTCCGGGACACCATGCAGAGCCACGAGCGCTGCTCCGTGGTGGAGGTCATGGGCCGCAACGCGGGCTTCCTGGCCCTCTACGTGGGCATTTCCGTGGGCGCCACCGCCGTGCTGGTGCCGGAGCGGGGCACCGACTTCGAACACGACGTCATCGACCGCATCCGAAGCGCCCGCCTGGCCGGCAATACCCACTTCATGGTAGTGGTGGCCGAGGGTGCCGGCAGCGCCGTGGACATCGGCAAAAAGATCCACGAGGCCATCGGCATCGAGCCCCGTGTCACCGTGCTGGGCCACATCCAGCGGGGCGGCTCCCCCAACGCCCGGGACCGGGAGACGGCCACCCGCATGGGCTACTTCGCCGTCAAGGCCCTTTCCGAGGGCCGGTCCAATATCGTCATCACCACCCATGACGGCAGCATCACCGAGGTCAATATCGAAGAGGCCCTGCAGATGAAAAAGAGCCTGCAGATGGACCGCTACGAGGTGCTGGAGGCCGTGGGCATCTCCATGCCCCATCGCTGATCCCACTCCTCCCCCGGCGCGTCCATTGCCGGATCCGCGCCGGGTTTTTTATGCCATACCCATACATCCAACACAGAACGGAGAGATCCCATGCAGTACAGAAGACTGGGCAAGACCGGCCTCATGGTCAGCGAGGTGGGCCTGGGCGGCGAATGGCTGGAACGGCACACCACCGAGGAATGTAAAGAAGTCATAGACTGCGCCGCCGGCCTGGGCGTCAACATCATGGATATCTGGATGCCCGGCCCTAAGGTGCGCTCCGACATCGGCGCGGCCATCTCCGGCCAGCGTGACAAGTGGTACATACAGGGCCACATCGGCTCCACCTGGCAAAACGGCCAGTACACCCGCACCCGGGACGTAGAGAAGTGCCGGGAGGCCTTCAATGACCTCCTCGCCCGCCTCCACACCGACTGCATAGACCTGGGCATGATCCACTATGTGGACCTTCCCAGCGACTGGGACGCGGTGCGGCACACGGCGTTTTTTGACTACGTGATGGAGCTCAAATCCGCCGGCGTCATCCGCCACATCGGCCTGTCCACCCACAATCCCGCCATCGCCATAGAGGCGGCCCAGTCCGGCTTCGTGGAGATGATCCTCTTCAGCGTCAATCCGGCCTTTGACCTCATGCCCCCCACGGACGACCTGAACGTCTATTTCGGCGACCAGTACGACCCCGCCCTCTCCGGCATCGATCCCGTGCGCTCCCGCATGTACCGCATCTGCGAGCAGATGGACGTGGGCATCACCTGCATGAAGCCCTTCGCCGGCGGCCGCCTGTTCGACCCCGCGGCCTCCCCCTTCGGCGTGGCCCTGACGCCCGTGCAGTGCATCCACTACTGCCTCACCCGGCCCGCCGTGGCCAGCGTGCTCTGCGGCTATGACACACCCGACCACGTCCGCGCCGCCGTACACTATGAGACCGCCACGGACGAGGAAAAGGACTACGCCACCGTGCTCTCCACCGCTCCCCGCCATTCCTTTGCGGGCCAGTGCACCTACTGCGGCCACTGCAAGCCCTGCCCCGTAGACATCGACATCGCCATGGTCAATAAGCTCTACGACCTGGCCGTCATGCAGGACGAGACACCCGCCTCGGTGCGGGAGCACTACAATTCCCTCACCCATAAGGCCAGCGAATGCGTCGGCTGCCGGGGCTGCGAATCCCGCTGTCCCTTCGGCGTGAAGGTCGCCGACCGCATGGCCCTGGCCACCGAGCTATTCGGCAAATAGAGAGGCGAGGGATACGCTGAGGGCTTCCCGCCAAAGGGCCCAGATTCCTCAATTCGGCATAGTTGTTTTTGGAATCCGTACATCCAAAAACTCCTTGCCTCATTGGCCTTACTTCGCCGCATTTCGCCCACTGGGCGGCGGCTTCGTGCGCCTCTTTGGAATCCCATCTTCCGCCTTCGGCGGGACAATAATATGAAATCGCCGCTGTGGATGTGCTCCATAGCGGCGAATCCATTTGGGAATAATAGTGAAATGAATATTGAAGAAATGAATGTCGAATCATGAATCATCGGGAAACGAAGAAACGGCGATAGGCAGGTGTTCCATGTCATTGCGAGGGCGAATGGAGGCACCCAGCCAGTAGCAGGAATCGTGCCGGAATGAGCCCAATGAGGTAAGGAGTTTTTGAATCATACTTATCGTACACCTTCATATCGATGGGCTCAAAGGGCACGCCCATCAGCCCCTGCGTCACCACATTGGGCACGAACCCGGTCTCCCGGCACCAGGCGTCGTACTTTTCCCGTATGGTGGGGCACATCTGATACCCATAGGGCACCCTCTCGTACCCCTTCCTTCGCACCAGCGATAGGAAATTCTCCCGGTTCGTCATATCCCCGCCCTCTTATCCCGTTGTTCTCAACGATTCAACGGGATCACACAAACTCGATCTCCCGCGCCTCGCCCTTATACCCCGCCCCGGTCACATACTGCATGATCCCGGACGGCAGCCGGGTCTCGAAGCTCCTGTGCAAATGCCCGGATATCACCGCCCGGATCCGCGGCTCCCCGTACACATACTCCATAAACGCCTCCGTGTCCCCGTCGGCCCTCTGCTGGCGGTACCGATAGTCGTCATACCCCTTCATCATCCCCTCCGGCGTGCCGGTAAGGTACGCGCACTTCTCCCCCACCGTCTCCGTCATATACTGGTAGAGCTCGTCCGTATGAAGGGGGTTGTGGATCATCAGCACCACGGGCAGTCCCTTTTCGGCCTCCCTCTTCAGCTTTTCCAGCTGGCTTTTGTCGAACCGGTAATACCCGTCGTCCACCGCCACAAAATTGACCCCGCCCATGACCCGGCTGGCGAACATCAGATCGTTTCCAAACACCGCCTGCACCTTGTCATAGCTTTGCATCTTATAGGGCACGTCCTCCCACGCCTCGCCCACATAGAGGCTGTACTCGTGGTTTCCCACCGCCATAAAATAGTCCACGCCCCCCAGTATTTCCCGGGCGTAGTCCAGGTTTTTCCAGCTCACGAAGTCCAGCATGTCCCCCGTGTGCAGTATGGGCAGGCGGTTTTCCCGGGCATATTCTATCTGCTCCGTCAGATACTGTTCCGCCAGCGGGAAATCCCCCCTCCTCCGCCGGGAAAGCTCCGTTTTCCTCTCGTCGTCCCGCTCGTCCGCCAGGGCCACGTGATTGTCCGTAATGTGCAATACCCGAAAGGGCTTCTCCGCCCCCACCTCGATCCGGGTCTTGATCACCTGCATGTCCATCCCTCCCGTCAAAGGAGCCCCTTTATCAATATTTCCAGCCCGATGCCGATCAGTATCACTCCGCCCATCACCGACGCTCTCCACGACAGCCTTGTGCCCGCCTTTTTGCCTATGGCCAGCCCTGCCATGCAGATGGCAAACGTCACCCCCGCGATGATCAGTGACGCCGCCGCGGCCATCCCGGCGTCATAGGCCTCAATGGCGAACCCCACCGACAGAGCGTCAATGGAGGTAGCCACCCCCTGCATCAGCAGGATCCCCGCCGTCAGGGGCTTGCTCTCCGCCTTTTCCTCTCCGCCCCGCCGCTCCATGAGGCCCTCCCGTATCATCTTTCCCCCGATATAGCCCAGCAGCGCCAGCGCCACATAGGGTATGGCCTTCTCGCAGGCGGAAAACAGCTCCACGATGGTATGCACGCACACCCACCCGATCATGGGCATGGCGAACTGGAAAAAGGCGTACACCCCCGCCACGGCGCACATGCGCCCCCGGCCCATGCGGCTTTCCCTCAGCCCGTTGGCCAGCGACACCGAAAACGCGTCCATGGCCAGCCCCACGCCCAGCAGGGCGCTGTTTACGATAAACCCCAGATCCATTCCGGCCTCCACAAAGAAACCGGGATCGGCCGCCGCCACATCCCGGTCTGTCTTTCTCATAGGGCCATTATACCAGTCCCTGCCCCGTTCGTCAACCCTAATATTTCCCTATCCTTTCTGAGGCCGCTACATCCTCTTCCGGCACCCGTCCACCTGATAATTCTGCCCCGAGCAGTAGCTGGCGTTGTCGCTGGCCAAAAAGCATATCAGCTCCGCGCATTCCTCAAAGCTGCCATGCCGCCCGGAAAAGGACAGCTCCGACGGCCCCGTCCCCTCGCCGATGCTGCCCGGCGACACCGCCGTCACCAGCACGTTATACGGTGCGGTCTCCTTGGCCAACGCCTTGGTAAAGGATATCACGGCCCCCTTGGTGGCGGAATAGTCCACCATGTCCCAGTTGCCATAAACCCCCGCCACCGAGCCGAGATTGACGATGTGCCCATACCGCCTCTCAAGCATCCCCGGCAGGATCCCCCGGGTCATATACATCGTCCCGAACACGTTGATCCTCCACCGTCTCTCCCAGGTGTCCGGATCGGTCAGCCAGAACTTCATCACGTTGTCCCGGTAGATCCCCGCGTTGTTGATGAGTATATCCACCTTGTCCACGCAGGCGAATATCTCATTCAGGGCCCTGTCCATGCTCTCCCTGTCCGCCACGTCGCACACGATCGTGTGTGCCCTGTACCCCGCGGCCTTGAGCTCCTCCCCGGTCTTGTCCAGGGCCTCCTTCTCCACGTCCAGCACCACTACTTCCACCCCGTGGGCTCCCAGCTCAAAGGCCACCGCCCGCCCTATGCCCTTGGCCCCGCCGGTGACGACCGCCGTCCTGTGATCAAACCGCATACAGCGCCTCCTCCTCAGGTCTTGTTGAGCATCACGTTCCGGCCTCCGTCGGCCAGTATATACGTGCCGTTTATAAACCTGCCCTTGTCCCCCGCGGCAAACATGATCAGATCCACGATCTCCTGCGGGTCCGCCGCCCGCCCGGCCATGGTCTTCATATTCGCCATACCGGGCCGGGTCAATACCGGCCCCGGCGCGATGGCCACGCACCTCACATTATACTTCGCCCCCGCCAGCGCTATGGACTTGGTCATGCCAAACATCAGTGCCGACTTGGACGCCGAATAGGCCACGCTGTCCGGGCATCCCTCCAGGCCCGTAATGGACCCCAGATGGATGATGACCCCCGATTTCTGCCGGGCCATATGCTTCATCACCGCGTGGTCGAAGTATATGACCCCCTTCAGGTTCAGGTCGATCCCATAGTCAAACACCTCCACCGGTATGTTCTGAAACTCCCCGCTGACGCCCAGTATCCTGCACTCCGCGCCCCCGGCGCAGTTGATGAGGATATCGATCCCTCCAAAGGCCTCCGCCACTCTGCCGCAGGCCCTCTCCACCTCGTCATATTTCCGCACGTCCAGCGCCAGCTCCAGCACATTCGCCGGATATCCCCGTATCTCCTCCGCGCAGGCGCGGAGCCCTTCTTCGTTCACGTCCGCCATGGCCACATTGGCCCCTTCCCGGGCATAGCACTGGGACAGAAGCAGTCCCATTCCCGAAGCCGCCCCGGTGATCAGCACATTTTTCGCCATATTCTCCCCTCCTAAATCGCCCCGGACGCCGCCATCACCGCCCGGTGAAGCCTCGTCTCGTAGTCCCAGTTCGTGCAGTCGGTCTTTCCCTCCATGGCGCACCGGGCGAAGTGGGCCATCATCCGGTCATACCGGTTCACTGGCCCAAATACCTCCTTCTTCCCCCGGGCGTTCCAGGCCTTCTCGTCGCACAGCTCCCTGGTGGTCACCACCATGTCGGCACACATGTGCTCCCGGCTGCCCGTGGAAATGTAATACTCCAGCGGATTGATCTCCACCGTGGCCCTGGTGCCGCACACCACCAGCTGCCGCCGCATAAAGCCCCCCAGCTCCACCGCCGTGGTCTTGGCGATGGACCAGCCATGGGGATACCGGAGCATGGCCAACCCGAAATCCTCGCCCTCTGCCCCGTCCAGCCCCGAGCACACGTTCATTGGCACGATCTCCATGGGATCCCCCTGAAGCTGCATAATGAGGTCCACCAGGTGGCACCCCAAGAAGAACATCATGCCGCCCTTATACTGCTTGAGCCAATCCCGCTTCTCCGGCCTGTGGATGCAGTTCATCTGGGCCTCCACGCTGACGATCTCCCCCAGCTCGCCCTTCTTCGCCATCTCCATCAGCCGCTCCACCGCCGGATTAAAACGATACATATACCCCAGCGTGAACACGGTGCCCTTCTTCTTCACGGTCTCCATCAGCTCCGCGAATTCCTCCGGGCTCTCCCCGCCTGGCTTGTCCATGTGCACCGCCAGCCCCCTGTCCACCGCCAGCCGGGCATACTTGGTCAGGTTCTTTTCGGAGGTCTCGATCACCGCCCCCTGTATCCCCGGAAGCTCCAGCGCCTCCTTAAGCGGCAGGCGGGGCACGTCCCCGAACCGATCCTTATACATATTGTACTGCCACGTGGCGTCGTCCTCCGGCAGGGCATAGGCCGCCACCTCGAAGAGATCCTTCTGGCTCACCATGGAATCCAGCACCGGCACGGCGTGGTCGTGCTCCCCGCCGATCTGTATCACCTTCAGCCTTCCCATACTTACGCCTCCTTCGTCCAGTCAAACTGCAGCATCATGGGGAAATTCCTGTCGTGGATCAGCCGGTCATACACCTGGGGACAGTCCGCGGGCGCGTGCAGGGGCCCCAGCATGGACTTCACATCCAGCCTGCCCATGGCGCACAGCCGCATGGCCGCCGCCAGGTCGTCGTCGTGGGTGAACCAGCCCGGGTGGCTCTCCTCCATGGGCCGGGCGTTGGTGTGGGCGCCGATCAGCGTAATGCCCGGGGCATGGATCTTCCGGTAATAGTCAATGGTGAAGTTCGGATCCCTGGTGCATCCCAGCAGCGCCACCCGCCCGAATCTGGCCATGCAGTCCAGCGTCTCGTCCAGGCCCGCTCCCTGACCCGTCACCTCGATGGCGGCGTTGACGCCCCCGCCGGTCACTTCCTTCACCCTCTGGGCAAAGTCCTTCTCAAAGGGGTCAAAGGCGCAGTCCGCCCCGCCCTTTATGGCGTTTTCCCGCCGCTCGGCCACCGGATCCGCCGCCACCACTGGGGCCCCGCCGGCGCACCGGGCCAGCCGCACCGCGAACTGGCCAAGCAGCCCCAGCCCCATCACCATACAGCTTTCGCCCATCTCCAGCCGGGTCTTTCGTATGGCCGCCATGGGGAAGGTGGATATAAACAGCGCCGCCGCCTCCCTAAGGCCCAGATTCTCATAGGGGATCTTCACCACCCGGCTTTCGGGATA
>CADAGW010000036.1 GCA_902787475.1 uncultured Eubacteriales bacterium | reverse complement strand
AGACCGGGGAGAGGAAACCGGGGCCCCAGATGCGGGCCACGGGATACGGCAACAACGGAGCCAGCCTGACGAAGAACAGCGTGCTGGGCTGGATCCCCGGAGGGGGCAGCGCGGAGGACGACATCGACCTGCACGGCGCTCTTCTGCGGGCCCGGGCCAGAGACCTGTATGCCGGGGGCGGGCTGGCGCGAAGCGGCGTCAACACCCTGACCACCAGCACGGTGGGCTGGGGCATCCACCCCAAGCCCCAGGTGGACAAGGCCGCGCTGGGGTTAAGCGACGAAGAGGCGGACGAGTGGGAGAAAAAGACCCTGCGGGAGTTCCGGCTCTGGGCCGAAAACAACATGTGCGACTACGAGCGGCAGCAGAATTTCTACGGGCTGCAGGAGCTGGCGTTCCGGAACATGCTGATCAGCGGCGACGACTTCGCGCTCCTCGGCATGAAGCCAAACAAGCGCACCCCGTACATGACCACGGTGCACCTGGTGGAGGCGGACCGGGTGAGCACCGAGGGGAGCATGGGGGGAGACAGCGACGTCAAGACCCTGGACAACGGAAACCGGGTGATCGACGGGGTGGAGATCGACAAGGACGGAGCGGTGGCCGCGTACTGGTTCACCAACCGGCACCCCCTCTCCGAGGAGAACGAGGAAGAGGTGAAGTGGGAACGGGTGGAGGCGGTGGGCGAGACCACCGGATACCCGAACGTGCTGCACATCATGACCCAGGAGAGGCCGGAGCAGAGGCGGGGCATCCCATTCGTGAGCGCCCAGATGATCCAGATCAAGCAGCTTGACCGGTACATTGACGCGGAGCTGGCGGGGAACCTGGTGCGGGCCATGCTGACGGCCTTCATCAAGAGCGACGTGGACAACGCCCAACTGAACCTGGAAGACGTGATACCGGGCGAGGAAAAAGTGACGAGCAGCGACCTACAGTACGAGCTGGGGCCGGGCGTCATATACGAACTGCCTCCGGGGAAGGACATCACGGCCATCAACCCGCTGGGAAGCAACACGGGATTTGAAAACTTCGTGGCGGCCCTTGAAACCATCATCGGCAGCAGTATGGAAATACCCAAAGAGGTATTGACCAAGAAATACGAGAGCAATTACACCGCGGCCAGGGGCGCGCTCCTTGACTTCTGGCGGACGGTGCGGGTGTACCGGACCCGGTTCAACTGGGCTTTCAACCAGCCGATATATGAGGAGTGGCTGAGCGAGGCAGTGAGCATTGGCCGGATCGAAGCGCCGGGATTTTTCGAGGACCCGGCGATCCGGCAGGCATGGTGCGGGTGCATGTGGATGGGCGCCAGCATGGGCCACGTGGATCCCCTCAAAGAGGTCAACGCGGCCAGAGAGCGGGTGGCCCTGCACGTGAGCACCGAGGAGCAGGAGGCCGCGGAGTACAACGGCAACGACTGGACGGCCAACATCGCCCAGCGGAAAAAGGAGATCGAGGCCGGACGGGAGATGGGCGAGGAGGCCGGGCAGGGCCTCGTGCTCACTACGGACGAGGGAGAGGAGGACGAGGATGGAAAGAATTGAGATGCGGTTCACCCAGCCCACCATGGAAGCGGGGGGCGAGATGGCCGAGACCAGGCTGTACGGCGTGGTGGTGCCGGACATGGGCGAATGGTACAAAAAGGAGTATCCAGAAGACAAGAGCGCCAGCGACTTCTGCAAGGTGATCAACGCCCTCAAAGCCAAAGGCATTAAGCGGCTGAGGGTGGCCATCAACAGCCCCGGGGGCGACGTGTTCCAGGCGGCCAGCATGCGCACCGCGCTGATGGAGGCGGGGTTTGAGGAGATCGAGATCCGAATCGACGGCATGTGCGCCAGCGCGGCTACCATCGTGGCCAGCGTGCCGGGGGCCAGGGTGCGGATCGGCGACACGGGAAGCTACATGATCCACAACCCCCGAAGCGGCGCGTGGGGCACGGCGGCGGAGATGGAGAAGGAAGTGACCATGCTCCGGGATCTTGAACACACCATGCACCAGATGTACGCCAGGCGGACCGGCCAGAGCGAGGAGGACATAAAGGGCTGGATGGACGAGGAGACCTGGTTCAATGCCAAAGAGGCGGTGGACAAGGGATTTGCGGACGAGGTGATCGAGGACACCCAGATCGGGAGCGCGGCGGCCATGGTGAGCGGGGAAATGGCCCGGGTCATGGCGCAGATGTACCGGCACGTGCCGGAGAGCATCCGGCAGGCGGAAGAGGAAGACAGTACCGGCGGTAATACGCCGACTGAATATATCCATCAAAAGGAGAGGGAGGACGACATGGAAATCAAAGACCTGACCATGGAGGAGCTGGTGGCGGGAAATCCCGAGCTGGTGCAGGCGATCGTGAACGACGCCATGAAGCGGGAAAGGGAACGGGTGCAGGACATCCGTGACATGACCGCGCCGGGCTACGAGGAGCTGCGGGACAAGGCCATCCAGGACGGCGTGAGCGCCGTGGAGTACAACAAGCTGGTGGTGGCGGCCATGAAGGAGAAGCGCAACGCCTTCGTCAGCAACCGGGTGAAGGAAGCCGAGGAGACGAAGAAGGTGGAAGGCGGCGCGGCTGAGGAGAAGAAGCCCACCGACGAGGACGAGGACAAGGCGATCCAGGCCCAGGCCAAGGAGATCGCCGAGCTGAGCGCGGGCGTGACCACCCGGGGCAGCGGAATGTATTAAGGGAGGGGAGAGACAATGGCGAATCTTTTCAAGACCGTGGCGACCAAGGAGATGCGCAACTTCCTGGCCGACCTGACCGGCGCGGTGAAGGAAGGGGTCAGCATGATCCCCGGCAACGGCGAGCTGAAGGCGGGCCAGGTGCTGTACAGGGACAAGACCACCGGCATGTATGGCCCGGCTGCCGCCGCCCAGATGGACGGCAGCTTCAGCCTGGCTGTGCTGAACGAGGTGGCTGTGCTGAACGAGGACGTGGACACCACCGGCGTGGAAGGCACCACCGGCACCGTGGCGGAGGACGCCGTGGCCTGGACGAGGGCGTGCTTCGTGGGCGGCGTGGTGTTCCTCAAAGGCGCGGACGGCAACGCCCCCCTGACGGACGCCCAGAAGCTGGTGCTCCGGCAGCAGGGCATCATCTTCAAGCCCGCTGTGGGCACCGGCACGTTTGACAACGTGACCCCCGCCGCAGACGACGACGACGGCGAATAAGGGAAGAGGAGGAGAAAAAACATGGATATGAATTTTGATACCAGGGCGCTCCTGGCGGCGGTGGAGTCTCTGCCCCGGGAGTATCCCTTCCTGCTGGACACCTTCGTGAAGGACAACGGCTGCGTGGAGGATGACAAGGCGCTGTATGACTACCGGAAGAAGGGCAAGATCATGGCCCCCTTCATCGTGGACGGCGCGGGCGGCGTGCCCATGAGCCGGGACGGCTTCAGCGTGCGGGAGATCGGCTTCCCCACCATCGCCCCCGAGCGGGTGATCAACATCAACGACATCGCCACCCGGTCTTTCGGCGAGAAGATCCTGGGCGGCAGCACTCCCGCCCAGCGGGCCAAGGCCCAGCAGGCGGCTGACCTCAAAGAAATGCTGGCAGCCATCGACCGGCGAAAGGAATGGATGGCGAGGCAGATCCTTCTGTATGGCAAGCTGGAGATCTTCCGGTATACCAACAACGGCCGCGACAAGGAGACCAGCCTTGTGGCCGACTTCGGCTTCACCAACAACTTCACCCCCACCACCCCCTGGAACGAGAACGGCGCGGTGATCAGCGACGACATGCGCCGGATGAAGGACATCATCTATGAGGGCGGCGGCGACCTTGACCTGTTCCTGTGCGCGCCCGACGCCGCGGAGGCCATGGTGCACAACGGCGAATACATGAAGGAGTTCGATTACAAGAACGCCGACATGGGCAAGATCAAGACCGCCTACAGGGGCAGCGGCCTTCGGTACTGGGGCCAGAACAGCGAGGGCGTGGATCTGTACAGCTACAGCGGCACCTTCGTGGACGACGACGGCACCGTGAAGCCCATCATGCCCAGCGGCACCGTGATCGCCGGCGCCCGGCAGATGATCAACATGTTCTACGGCCCCGTGACCCTGGTGAAGGGCCGGGACGAGAACGCCGTGTGGGAGACCTACATCAAGAAGGAGGTTCCCCAGAGGCTGGGCAACCCCGAGAGCAACCAGATCACCAACCGCATCACCACCCGGCCCACCATGGTGCCCTTCAACGTGGACGCCTGGGTCGTGGCGCACGTGCTGTAAGGAAAAAGGACGGATCCCGGGCCGAAAACGGCCCGGGAGAAAGGCGAGAATATGCTCAAAGCGAAGCATTGGGTCTGCGTGAAGGGCGACATGTACCGGCCCGGCTCCGTGATCGACCTGGCGCTGACGGACGGGGAGGCGGAACGGCTGATCCGGACGGGGGCGGCGGAGGAGATCGAGGCGTATGCCGCGGAGGCGGAAGAGGAGGCGGCACGCGCCGAAGAGCCGGAGGCCGAAGCGCCGAAGGAAGAGACGCCGGAGGAGAAGCCCCAGAAGAAGCGGCAGGCCAGGAAGGCACCCAGGAAGAAAGAGGAGCCGAAGGCGGAAGAGGCCCAGGCGGAGGAGGAAGACACCGAGGCGGAGGAGGACGAGGAGCCCTTTGAGCTGACGGTGGACGCCACCGAGGCCGTGACCCCGAAGAAGGGAGCCAAGGGATGAAGGAAGGATACATCCGGGTGGCGTGGCCGGACGGACGGGAAGAGGACGTGCCGGAGAATTACGCCATGAGGCTCATGGAGCGGGGAGAGGCCAAGGCCGCCCAGGGGAAAGAAAAGGCGAAGACCAAGAAGAAAAGGTGAATGGGCATGGCGCTAAAGGACAGGATCTACAAGGACAACACGCGGGTGTACATGAACCACGGCCACTTCGCGGAATACCATACGTGGAACGGGAAGCGGTTTCAGGCGGTGACGGACGAGGAGGAAGGCCTGAAGCGGCGGAACAACAACGTGGTGGACGTGAGCTGGCAGGAGAACACCCGGGAGATCCTTTTGCACGTGATCAAGAGCGAGTTTCCGGGGGTGCCGGAGAGAAACCTGCACGGGATCCTGGACAAGCGGCCCATGAAGATACTGGACGTGGTGGAGAACATGGGGATGCTGGACATCCTGTTCGCCAGCAACGAGACCAAGGAGATGTACTGATATGACCAGCCGGAGCGAATGGGAGGCCCTGAAGAGGTGGGTGAAAAAGGAGCTTTGCGACGGGCGGCTGATGAAGAGCCCGGCCAAGGACGGAGACATCACCCAGATCCGCTACGCGGAGCCGGGGGTGTACATGGCCTACTTCCCCTCCTTCCGGGACGGGCTGGGTCAGAGGCGGACGGCCAGCGAGAACACCGCGCCCAGTATCCTGATCATGCCCAACCGGGCCGACGCGGAGAATGAGGAGGAGCAGAGGTTTGACCGGTACCAAAACATCCACCGGGATCAGCGGCTGGGCCGGGGCGTAAAGGCCACGCTGCTGTTCAGCGTGTGGGAGCCGGGGACCCGGCTGCCGGGGTTCGCCGAGAGCGGAGACGAGAGAGGGCAGGGGCTGGACGTGAGCCTGCTGGAAGAGGGCACGGAGCAGGGCTTTTACACGCTGTGCGACTGGATGGACGAGGCGGAAAGAAAGCTGCTGGGCCAGATGCTGATACCGGACAGCACCCTGACGGTAGTCAACAAGGAAATGGACTACGGCCCCTTCATGGATCAGAACTATATCGTGGACAAGCGGAGCATCTATTACGGGATGATCAATGTCAACTTCAAGAGCGTGAGCCTGGCGGGGAAAAACCCGGACGTGGAGGCGCTGCTTTGAGAGAGGGAGGAGAGACCATATGGCGTACAAGCATGGCGTAAAAGCCATTTACAACGAAAGGGACGAGGGCCTGAGCGCGGAGCTCACCCGGGCGATGGTGTTTATCGGCACCGCGCCGGTGAACACCGTGAAGGGCGGCGGCGAGAACGTGAACAAGCCCGTGGTGGTGGGCTCCTTTGAGGAGGCCGCGGCGGCCTTCGGATACAGCGAGGACTGGGCGAAGTTCACCCTGTGCGAGGTGATGCGCCACTACTTCGCCAACGAGGGCGCGGGCGAGGCGGTGCTGATCAACGTGCTGGACGTGACCAAGCACCTGAGCGCCACGGCCAGCACGGCCAGCCTGACCATCGGCGCGGACGGCAAGACCGCCGTGATGGCCAACGCCCAGCTGGTGTATGTGGACGGCGTGACGGTGACGGACTTCACCGAGGGCGAGGACTACACCAAGACCTATGACCGGACCACCGGAAACCTGACCTTCAAGTGCGTGGGCGACAACTGGGGCACCGGCGTGACCAGCATCTCCATCAGCTACAAGACCGTAAACTCCGCGGCCGTCACCAACGCGGACGTGATCGGCACCACCGACAACATGGGCCACAACACCGGCCTGTACGCGGTGCGCAACGTCTATCAGCTCTGCCGCAGGGTGCCCAGCCTGATCTGCGCGCCGGGCTTCAGCCAGACCCCCGCCATCCGGGAGGCCATGGAGACCGTGAGCCGGAGCATCAACGGCCACTGGGACGCGGTGATCTTTACCGACCTGCCCGTGGTGAACGGCGGCGCCGCCATGACGCTGGCCAATGTGTATGCCTACAAGAAGGCCAACGGATATACCGGCAACAACGAGAAGGTTTTCTTCCCCATGGCGGAAGGCACGGACGGCAGGGTGTATCACCTGTCCACCCTGGCCGCCGCCAACATGCGAAAGCTCCTCAACGACGCCGAGGACATCCCCTACCAGAGCGTGAGCAACAGCGAGGTGGGGATCATCAAGAATTTGTATTTCGGCACCGAGGGCGACACCGGCGTATACGGCGACGACACCATCGACCAGTATCTGAGCAAGAACGGCATCTCTTCCGCGTGCTACCACGGCGGGAAGTGGGTGCTGTGGGGCGCGCACACCGCGGAGTATGACCAGGAGACCGAGGACGAAATCAACATCGCGGATACCAACGTGATGATGATGTTCTACCTGGGTAACGACTTCCAGATGCGGCACGCGGAGGACATCGACAAGCCCAAGACCGCCAACGACATGCGGAGCCTGGCCTCCTTCGAGCAGGCGAGGCTGGACGCCCTGGTGAGCAACGGGATGTTGTCCTACGGCAGGGCCTACATCAACGCCAAGCTGCTGGGCCGCAGCGACATCATTCGGGGCGACCACAGCGTTTGCTTCGACATCACGCCCACCCCGCTGGCCCGGAGCCTGACGCTGTACATCAATCCCACCGAGGACGGATACGAGACGTATTACGCCCAGTATACCGCCTGATAAGGAGTGAAGAAGTATGGAGAAAATCTATGGAAACGTGGTGGACTTCCGCGCCTATGACAACGGCAGCGTATGCGAGGGCGTGACCACCGTGACCCTGCCGGACATCAACCACATTGTGAGCCAGATCAGCGACGCGGGCATGGTGGTGGACGTGGACTATCCCGACCCCACCCGGTTTGAGAGCATGGAGTTTGCTATCAACCACAACAACGGCAAGGGCTGCAACCAGCTTTGCACCCCGGGCCGCCACGAGATCGAGACGCGCGTGGCCCGGAACGTCTACAAGACCACCCAGGGCGAGGGCGACTTCGAGGGCATGAAGGTGCGCGTGGTGGGCCTTCACAAGGGCCGCACCGGCGGCACCATCGAGGCCAAGAACCCCTACGGCAGCACGGACAAATACTCCGTGATCCGCTACGAGGTGGAGATCGACGGCGAAGTGGTGATCCTGATCGACAGCGCCACCGGCAAGGTGCAGTTCAACGGCGTGAGCCAGACCGACAAGGTGAAAGCCCTGATCGAGTAAGACGCAAAGACAGACGAAGGAGGGGACGATGGGAGACTGCCGCCCCCTCTTTGACGTGACGGAGGACATATGGACGATATGGAAAGGGCCCAGGCCCAGGAGAACGGGGAGAACCAGAAGGCCGAAGAGGAGAAAAGCGACATCCGGGAAGAGGCGGAGAAGCTGCTGGACAGCCTGACCAGCGGGGTGATGAACCTGAGACGCCCCATACGGGCCAGAGGGCAGGACGTGACGGAGCTAAAGTATGACTTCGCCCGGCTGACCGGAACGGACTACACAAGGGCCATGAACAGCGACAGGGCCAACCGGGACGCCATGAGCCCCAGCAGCACCCAGCTCCTCGCCCTCTTCGCCGCGGCGGCGGCGGACCGGGAAGCGGGGTATGACGAGCGGGACATCACAAGCCAGATCGGCATATTCGACGTGCCGGTGGCGGTGGGGATCGCCAACAATTTTTTTCGGCTGTCGGTCTCGGTGGGTGCGGCGCGTATCTCGAAGAAGCCGTGATGGCCGCCCGGGCCACCTACACCGGCGTGACGGAGTATATGCGGATGCCCATATTTGAGTTTATGGACTGGACGCGGGCGATCACAAGGGTGCTGAGGCGGGCCAGAGAGGCCCAGGAGAAGTAAGAGATGAGGCTTTATTACCGGCCCAAGGGCCAGGAAACGGAATACGACATCACTGGGGACGCCATGGTGGAGGAGGCCCGGGCGCTGGACGGATGCGGCGGACGGCGGGACGGGCTGGAGATCTGCGTGAGCGGGGCCGGAGCCTGGAAGAAGTGGCACCCGGAGGCGGACGACATGGTGCGGGCCACCCTGAACGGGTACGACACGGGCAGGATGTATGTGAGCGCCTGCTATCCGGAGGGGGACAGATACACCATATACGCCAGCGGGTGCCCGAGGATGAGCCGGGTGAAGCGGAACAGAAGCTGGCATGGCGAGACCCTTGGAAAGATATTTGACGAGACCGCCGCGTACTGCGGCATGGGCTGGGCGCTGTATGGGATGGAGGGGGAAATGGTGTACCCCTATATGGCCCAGAGGGAGGGCGCGGAAGCGTTCCTGGACCGGCTCATGCGACTGGAGGGCGGACGGGTCAAGACATGGGACGGGAAGATGCTGGGCATCGGAACGGAGTGGGCCATGAAAAGAGACCCGGCGGCGAGTATCCAGATGGAGGCGGACACGCCGGGGGTGTACTACATGCGCCGGGAGGACGTGCGGCTGGGTCAAGTGACGGTGAGGACGCCCTGGGGCGAGGGAAGCGCCGCGGACACGCTGCGGGGCGGACTGGGGGAAGAGGTAATTTGCCTGCCCGCCCGGAGCGCCGCGGAGGCGAGACGCTGGGCAAGAGGGATACTGCTTGAACGGAACATGGGAGCCGAGACGCTGGAAATGACCACGGACTTTAAGAAGGAGTACACCGCCATGGCCCGGGTGGACGTGACGGGAGACAGAGAGGCCGCGGGGCAATGGCTGATCGAGGAGGCCGAGCACGACCTGGTGCGGGAGACGAGCCGGGTGAGGATGCACCGGTGCGTGTGGACGGTATACTGAGGGAGGCGCAGGATGGCGAAATATGTGATTGACAACACGGACGCGCCCATCAACTTCGGGGCCACGGGGCAGGAGCGGACGGTGCAGAATGCCCGGAACCTGCTGCTGTGCCGGATGGGAGAGGTGCCCTTTGACAGGGGGCGGGGGTTTGACCCCAAGACCATCCACCGGAACATGGAGGTGTTTCGGGCCAGGCTGATGGAGGAGATCGACCGGGTGCTGATGTGGGAGCCGGACGCCACGGCGAAGAAGGCGGAAGCCGAAATGCTGGAGGACGGGAGTGTGTACATCAGGGTGGAGATCGAGGTCACCGGAGAATAACAGGGACCCGCACCTGGCACAGAAGCAGAGAGCGGAGTGACGGGGATCGGGGAAACGGGTGAGACGAGAAGAAAAAACGAACGCGCGTGCGCAATGGAGGCAGCTATGAGATGCGGGACATGCGGGGCAGTGGTGTGCCGGGGCACGGTGACGGGCGGAGACGGCGAGAGCGGATACGACGTGGACAGCTGGACGGAGGCGGGGATACGGGCCTTCGGGATCAGGGCCATGGGAGACGAAGCATATGCGCCGGGAGAAAGGGTGTATTTCTTCCTGTTTGAGGACGGGGACGGAATGATCATCGCGAAGATGCGGTAGAAGGGAGGGAGCAGGATGGCGACAAGAAGCGGCAAGGAGGACAGCACGCTGGAGGTGGAGGTCAGCGGGAGACAGGTCAACGGCGGGGACGGCATCGCCGGGGGCGTAGAGACAGACCACCTGGTGCGGCGGCTGGCCTTTTGCGGACTGCCCATGCTGGGCGCGGGACAGACCGTGACCATACACTGGGCGGCGGATGTGAGCGGCGAGACGGTGGGCGCGGTGGAGCTTTTGACCAAGGCGGACGGGGTGTTTAAGTACCTCTACGAGATCGGCAGCACCATGAGCCAGTATACCAGGGTCAATGCCTATGTTCAGGTGGTGAGCGGGGAAAAGAAGTGGAACACGGAGGCGTTTTCCATATCGTTCTCCGATCTGCCGGACGCGGACGGGAGCGCGGAAGCGCCGGACCCCACGCTGATGGATGAGGCCATCGCCCAGCTCAACGCGGCCATAGAGAGCGTGACGGCGCTGGAGGAAACGCTGGAGGAAAAGGACGCGGCCAGAGGGGCCAGCGTGACAAAGAGCGGCAGGACGACCACCATATCCATCAGCGACCCCAGCGGAAACACGTCGGCCACGGTACAGGATGCCATCACCTACACGCCAAGCGTGAGCGAGGCGGGGGTGATCAGCTGGACAAACGACGGCGGGGCGACCAACCCGGCGAGCGTAGACCTGGCGGCGGCGGCGCTTCAGAAACTGCTTGACCAAATGGAGGTTGCGGAAGGGGAGAGCTTTTGATGAGCGAGACGATCTACATGGCCAAGGGCTCTGACCTGACCGCGCTGGCGGACAAGATACGGGAGAAGACCGGAGGGAGCGAGGCGCTTCAATTTCCGAGCGGCTTTATAGCTGGGGTGAACGGCCTGGCCAATTTCGGGGCGACGAGCTTTATGGTGGGCTCGTCCAACACCAACACCATCACCTTTTCCGATCTGGATGGAAAGCCGAATGCCTGGGCGGTATACGGCGCTGTGGGCGCGCTGGTGACGGGAACGCCCATCGTGATATACGCGGCGGACAACGGGGAGACGGCAATGGGCCGGGCGATGACGTCCGGATCGGCGAACATAAGCTCCATATCCAGCAGCCAGATCACCCAGACCAAGACCGCCAGCAGCCTGAAGGTCACGCTGAGCGGAACATCCAGATTCAAGGCAAGTACGAGATACTATCTACTGTATGTATATTGAGAGGGGTGAAAATACATGAACGTGGACAGCAAGGTCAGGCGGCTGATCATGCGGCTTTATGACACCACGGAGCAGGGGAAGCGGTATTACTGTGAATTTGCCGGACCCAGCACGGCGGCGAAACCCACGGGATGGGAGATCGTGAGCGGGAGCCGGTTTATTGAGACCGACACCAAGACCGAATGGATCTATGACGAGGAGCTGGGATGGCGGACGGGAAACCAGCCGGTGGAGCTGGCCCTGGGCGGAAGCTATTTCCGGGTGGCCCCGCTCCAGGGGAGCGTATTGGCCAGCGGCAAGGTGATCGACGTGGTTGGGATACCGCCCTACGTGGAGGATGTGAGCCAGTATGAGGCGTATGGACTGACGGATACCGGCTGGTATACGTTTGCCCGGATCACATCGGAGGACGGGAGCAAGGTGGGCGAAGACACCACCGTGACCGGCGCGGCGGGGTACATCGCCGAGGCCGGGGCCGATCACGTGGACGTGGCGGTGCGGTTCGAGGTGGCGGCCATGAGCCAGGTGGTGACCATCAACTGGGGCACCTACGTGGACGAGTTCGTGTTCCGGGCTCCCGACCTGGCGGTGCGGAACCTGGACTACCGGACCACGTTCTACGTGTATGACGCGGATCGCTTCGTCACCTGGCAGTATGCCCTGACCACCGACACCGAGTTTGTGGCAGATAAAGCCTACTACACCAAGGACGGCGATGTGTACACCAAGGCGGAGGTGACTACCGGCGAGGCGGTAGCGGCGGACACCTACTACAACCACAGCAAATGCGTCATAAGCGGCATGGCGCGGAACATCACCTACAAGCTGGATGAGGTAATTGACTGCCCCATGGAGTTCATTTTGCCGGTGATCGAGGATGAGACCCACGGCTGCTGGTTCGAGATAAGGTGCATCCACGCGGGCGAATACTCCATGACCTTGACGCCTCCCTCCGACGACGTGAAAATCGGTACAGAGCACACCCAGAAGGAGACCAAGGGCCTCAACACCATCACGCTCCACTATAGTTATGTTGACGACAAAAAGGTGTGGCGCTTCCTGAACACCCACACCACTATCCCGGATTAAGGAGGTATAGCGCATGGCATCGTGGTACTATGAGCGAATGGGCGAAGATCTGAAAATCGAGAGATGCCCGCAGGATGATAAGGACGGGAAGATCACCGGCAAGTGCATCCTCAACCTGCCGAAATGGTTCGACGAAAATCCCGCGGAACGCATCCGGCTGGGCTGGACCAAACACATCACCTACGACGATAAGGAGATCAAGGAGAAGTGGCCTCATACCCAGAGTCAGTACCTGGTCTCGTCTCCCCGGCAGGTGGATGAGTATACGATAGAGGACGACTACCGCGTCCTGGACAAATCCGAGGAGCAGATGCTCTTTGAAGATATGCTGTCCGTGGCCATGAACGACAATGGCATCGTGTGGATGCTGTAGTAAGGAGGAATGGATATGACGCGTGATCTTGACATCATGAGGACCATCATCGACCAGAAAGAACGAGACATCGAGGCGGAGGAACTTCAGCCCATGGACCCGGAAGGGAAGAAAATGGCCGAGCATAAGCGCTTCACTTTCGACGTGGTGGACTTCCCCAGTGACCCGCTCAGGTAAGGAGGAAGGTATATGTTTGATGTACTCCCAGTAACTTCTCCCAACCCCACCGACTGCGGCGCGACCTGTATGAAAATGCTGCTGGCCTACTACGGCGAGGACGTGCCGCTGGACGACCTGATCAAAGAGTGCAACACCCGAATCATAGGCTGCACGGCCAAGGACCTGCTGCGGGTGGGCCGCGATCACGGCCTGGATATGAAGGCTTTCAAAATGGACCCGGAAGAGCTGGTGAGGCAGGACCGCCCGAGCATTATCTGGTGGAAATACAGCCATTTCGTGGTGCTGTGCGGCCAGGACGATGAGGGCAAGGTAGTGATCTGCAACCCGGACTTGGGGCGCTATCGCATGTCCTTCGCCACCTTCGCCAGCTTCTATACCGAGATCTGCCTGTTCAACGGCGAGCCCTCCGATCTCCCTACGGCGGGTGAGGGCGCGTGAAATTCGACGGCACCAACTATATCGAGGTAATAGAGGCTCATGCCCGGTGGTACGCTGAGGAGCTGGACGAGAACGGCGTGGTGCGGGATGATCTGCGGGCGGATTTCTCTGGCGCTGATCTGCGCGGAGCGCTGATGCCGGACCAGCTGCTCTACGGCGCGATTTTCCGGGGTGCGAATCTCCACAGCGCGGACCTGACAAAATGCGATCTGTGCCGGGCCGATCTAACCGGGGCAAATCTGCATTACACCCGAATCGAGGGCGCGAATCTCCACGGCGCAATCGGCCTGCAGTTCATCCCCATTGGCTGTCCGGACACCGGGGCCTTTATCGGGTGGAAACAGGCACACATGCGCCGGGGCGGCGAGGTGTGCGAGGAACACGTGATCCTGAAGCTGCTGATCCCCGAGGACGCATACCGGACCAGCGACACGCGACGGGAGTGCCGGGCCTCAAAGGTCAAGGTACTGGAAATCCAGGCCCTTGACGGGACTGTGCTGATCGACGAGCACACCCAGACGGACGACTGCGCCGTGTCGATCAAACACCCGGAGGTCGAGTACCGTGTGGGACATATCACAGAGGCGCAGCCCGGGTATCTGGAAATCATGCAGCGGTTCGAGGACGTGCGCTATTATCACCACAACAACGGGATTTTCTTTTTCATCAACAGGATGGACGCTATGCTGTACCTGACGGGCGGGCAGGATGAGGCCGGGCAGCCGATAGATATTCACCCCCTGTTTGAAAAGTACCAGCGGGAAATGGAGGCAAAAGCACATGGGAAAAATCCCTGATATAAGCTATTGGCAGGGGTTCGTCGCCTTTTCGGACGCCACGAAAGCCGAGACGGATTACCTGATCCACCGGGCAAGCTGCGGGACGGCGAGGGACACGCGGTTTCCGGAGAACTTGGCGAAGATCATCAAATACGGGATCCCGTATGGCGTGTATCATTACGTGATGGCCCTGAGCACCGAGCGGGCGAAGTACGAAGCCGAGGTGTTTTACAACAGCGTGGCCAAACAGAACCCGGCGTATATGCCGACCATATGGTTCGCGGACGTGGAGGACCCGCCTCTCATATGGCAGGACGGGAAGAAGCTGCCCATGAACCCGAACCTGAAGCTGCCCATGAACCCGAACCTGTTGGCCATATGCAAAGCGTTTTATGAAAGGCTGCGGGCGCTGGTGGGGCCGGAAGCCCGGATCGGGATATACAGCGGGGAGAGCATATACGAGCCTTACGGGAAGCTCAGTCAGATTCCGTGGGACTGCCTGTGGTTCGCCAACTACAGCAAGACCCCGGCAACGCCGCACCACCTGCACCAGTACACCAGCAAGGGGAATTGGAACGGCAGGACGCGCATTGACCTTTCCAAGGTGGGGCCGCTGGGGAGCGTGGAGTTTCTGACCCGAGCCGGACGGACGGAGGAGACCGCGCCGGTGATTCAGGAGGACGACCCCAAGGCCACGGAGGAGATGGAGAAGGAGACCGGCGACACGGGCGCGGACATGATGGCCGTGTGCGTGAACGGGAAGAGCTGGTTCCTTCGGGCCGGGGACGGCACGAAGCACGGACAGACGGGGGTCATGCTGCTGGGCGAGGCGCTGCCTTTCGTGGCGGTGAGCAGCAAAGGGTGGATCGCCGTGAGAAAGAGCGGGAAGATCCACTGGGTGAGCGGCAAGGCCGTGTGCATGGTGGACAAGGCCACGGGGCAGAAGGTGAAGAGCCTGAAGGCGCCGGCAGCGGGGCAGAAGGTGCGGGTGACGGAGCCGTACTCCTGGAACGTCAGGACCGGGGACGGGGCGGAGCACGAGAAAATGCTGGTGGCCTATCAGGGGTACGAATGGGAGCTGGCCGCGGTGAGCGGAAACGGCTGGCTGTGCGTGCGGCTGGTGGATGGCAGACTTGGATGGATCAGCCCCAAGGCCGCAAAGGTGGTGTGACGGATGGAAGAGGCTTTGGAATGGGCCAGCAACCACTGGGGCCTGTGCGCCTTCATACTGGCCGCGTTCGTGCAGTTCACGCCCGCCATCAAATTCAATCCCCTGACCTGGTTCGGGAACCTGTTTCTGGGCGGGATCAAGAAGGAGATACAGGGCGTACAGAGCACCGTGGACGAGAACGAAAAGGACCGGATCCGGTGGGAGGTATTGGACTTTGCCAACGCCTGCCGGAACGGGATCCGGCACACCAAAGACGAGTTTCAGCACATCATCACGCTGAAAGGGAAGTACGAGACCCTGCTTAAAAAGACAGGGGACAAGAACGGAGTTTTTGACGCGGAGTACCGGTATATCTTAGACCTATACAAAGAGAGACAGGAAAAGAACGATTTTCTGTAAAACGCGAGAGGGGGCGGGGAGACCCGCCTCCCCGGACGAAGAGGGAGATGGGGCCAAATGTTTGAAAATTGCGTGATCACGAACGCGGGAATCGAAATGCTGAACGCCTGGGCGGCGGGGGGCGAAATGACCATAGACGGGGCGACGGCGGGAAGCGGCACGGCAGCGGCGGCCAGCCTGCCCAGCCAGACGGCGCTGGTGAACACGGTGCAGCAGCCCAAGATCGCCTCGAAAAAGGTGCACAACGACAGGCTGGAGCTGGTGGTGGAGGCCATCATCTGCGTGGGGCAGACGGCCACCATGGAGGTGACGGTGGATCAGAGCGCCGCGGCCACCATGGAGGACGTGGCAGAGGTGCAGGGGGCGGTGGACGCGTTGGAGGCGGAAATGGGGTACGCCAACCGCTTCGTGATCGTGCAGCAGGCCACGCCCGCGGTGGTGAACGGGAAGATGTGGCTTCGGCCCCTGGACTAAGGAGGGAGCGAGATGGACAATACGGAGCTCCATTATGTGACGTATGACACGGAGGACATGTGGGCCAAAATGATGGCGGCCTATGTGGACGCCGGGGGAGACGTGCTCTACGGCGGGGACGAAAAGGAAATGCTCCTTCGGGCCCAGCTGTACATCGCCAGCATGATGCTGGCGGAGATCGACAACGGCCTAAGAATGGCCACGCTCCGGTACGCGGTGGGAGAATACCTGGACGTGTACGGGGAGAAGAGAAGCTGTGAAAGGATCGAGGCCAAATACGCCGAGGGCAAGGTGCGGATCGTGTTCAACGCCAGCGGGGTGGCCAAGACCATTCCCGCGGGAACGGCGCTGACGGCGGACGGCAAGGTGGTGTATCTGCTGACCGAGGACGTTGCCCAGACGGGAAACGCCCGGGCTGTGACGGCGGGGATCATATGCCAGACGGCGGGCGAAGTGGGCAACACGCTGAGCGGGGGCACCAGCATGCAGTTCGTGAACACCGAGGGCGGCGTGGAGAGCGTGGCGTGCGCCGAGGGAGCCACGGGCGGCGGAGACGAGGAAGAGGACGAGGCGTACCGGGAGAGGATACGGCGGCACGGCCTGACCACCACCACCACGGGAACCGCCACGGCGTATGAGCAGACGGCGCTGGACGCGTCGGCGGACATCGTGGACGCCAAGGCGGTGAAAACGGACGACGAGAGCGTAACGGTGTATATCCTGACGGCAGAGGACGGAGACCCGGAGGAAACGGAGAGCGCGGCCCAGGAGGCCCTGACGGACAAGAGCAAGCGGCCTTTGACCGTCAAGGTGACGTGCGAAGAGGCGGAGAGCGTGCCGTATGTGCTGAACGTGGCGTACACCACGGAGGAGACGGCATCGAGCAACATATCCGCGGCCATAGAAGAGGCGGTAAATGAGTACACCGAATGGCAGAACCAGAAGATCGGGCGGGCGTTCAACCCGGACCGGCTGGTGGCGTATCTGTATCGGGCCGGGGCGATGAACGTTAGATTCGCGGAGCTTAGCCACTTCAACGGCGGCGAGGTGGAATACACCACCATCGGCGACGGGCAGAGGTGCGACGGGGAAGTGAACCTCTACCGGGCGCAGTCGTAACATGGTGAACGCCAAAGGCCGGAGGTAGTAAAATGCTGGACTTCAAGATCGAAAACATGGTGCCCGCGTTCCTCATGCGGGATAAAAACGGGTACGCCATGGCCAAGGCCCTGGAAAAGCTGATGCAGATGACGGTGCAGACGGCGGAGGAGGGGCTGAAGCTGTTCGGCGATGTGGACGACATGCCCGAATGGCGGCTGGACGAGGTGGCCTGGGAATACGACATGAGCTGGTACGACTTCAAGGCCACGGTGCAGGAGAAGCGGGAGCAGATACGGGGTCTTCGGGCGTATTACGAAATACTGGGGACGCCGGAGGCGGTGAAGCGGGCCATAGAGGACGCCTTCGGGGCGGGGACGCTGAAGGAGTGGTTCGAGTACGGCGGCACGCCGGGGCGGTTCAAGGTGACCACCACCGGCGAAGAGGTGAGCCTTACGAATCTGCGCAAATTCCTGGCCATCCTTCAGGCGGTGAAGCCGGAGCATACGGCGCTGGACAGCGTGGCCTACGACGGGGCGGACGGATGGGCCAGGGCGTATGTGGGCACGAAGGTGACGGCCATGCGGGGCCGGGCCACGGCGGTGGCGCAGTAAGGAGGCCGAAATGGGACAGTCCAAAAGGATGATCGCCGGGACGAAGAGCGGCGAGGATTATTACCTGCCATACACCAACGTGATCGTGGGCAACGGGGGCGTGGCAGACAGCGACATGTGGAAGGCCCAGCTCAAAATGAGCCTGGGCAATGGGTTCAGAAACGCCACCGTCACAGGACTGAAGCTCTATATGTGGCGGATGGGAAAGTATGAAATGCAGGAGGCCGGAAGCGGCGTGCCCAGCGAGATCGCGGGATACACGGGGGGCTTTATGAGCTCCCGGTTCCGGGTGCTGGTGGACGACGACGGGACGTATACGCCCAACACCGCCGCGGCGGAGGCCAGGGCGGCGGCGTCGGTATATGTGTACGAGCAGCAGACCGGCGTGGTGCCCATGAACGTGGGGGCGTGGGTGTATTACGATCTTACCAGCGTAAAGGACGATATCGTGAACCACCCGAACCGGTATCTATACCTGCGGGACTGCGGGATGTACGGGGCCGCGTTTTACGGGGCGGGAAGCGGAGAGAAGGCGCCGTATCTGCTGGTGGAATATGCCGAGGAGAATGCCACGGACATCGAGGCGGCGCAGATCACGTATGTGCCCAAGAACCGGTCCGCGAAGATCGAGGTGAAGCTGGTGCCGGAGGGGAGCGTGTGCGCCAAT
>CADAGW010000035.1:4476-20015 GCA_902787475.1 uncultured Eubacteriales bacterium | reverse complement strand
GGCCGTCCTTTTCCATGACGAGGTTCAGCTCATGCACAAACGCCGGGTCGTTTCGGAGCACGTGGAGCACATAATGCTCGCTGCAGCCGGGCCGGTACACATTCCAGAAGGCCTCCCGGACCAGGTTTTCGGTCTGGCGGCGGTCTTCTTTTCTTTCGGAGCGGATGATGAAATCGTCCATGGCTTTTTCCTCCGTTGCGTCTATCTGTGGATGTACATGCGGGTCATTTCCTCTTCGCCGTCGCCCTGGACCATGCACAGGAATTCCCAGCCGTACCGCTCGTAAAAGCCGGTGTGGTCGGTGACCAGATATACGGGCGATATGCCCTTTGAGCGCATGTCCTCCACGGCCATGTGGAGAAGATGGCCCGCGATGCCCCGGCGGCGGTGGGCTTCTTCGGTGTATACGGCGCAGACGTTGGGGGTCAGGTCCTTGCGGTCGTGGAAATCGTTGTCGATGACGCCCAGGCCGCCGACGATGGTGCCGTGACAGAGGCACAGATACCAGCCGTATTCGGTTTCGCGGTTCAGATACGCCCTCATGCAGGCGAGGTAGGCGCTCTTGGGCACGCCCCATTTGCTGTGGAACCAGTCCGCGGCGGCGTCCATGATGTCCGGCACGTCCCGAAGAGTGACGAACCGGTAGAGATTCCCAGAGGCCTCGGGGCTGTGAAGGAGTATGGGGGAGAGCTTTTGGCAGGCGGCCATGTCATGGCAGTCGCCGCAGGTGTCAAGACCCTTTTCCATGGCGCATTGGCGGATGGGGCAGAGGGACTGGCAGTAGGGAGTCTTTTTACCGTCCATGCGGCAGCCGTCGCAGGGGATCATATCCGGCGTGATGGGGACGCCGTTGAGCTTTGACCAGCTTTCGGCCACCTGGCGCATGAGGGCCGTATCGCCCCGGACGGTGGCTATGTGGGCCTGGCAGTGCTGGCAGTCAAGGCCGCAGTACGCGATCCATGAATTCATGTGTGTACCTCCAATGGTATCATTTTTTGAGACATTCCATTACAAACGACAGGGGCGCGTCCATCCTTTTCGCCGCGTCCTCCGGGGACAGGCCGTCCTCCGCGAAGCGCCGGGCCACGGCGTCCATCCCCTCGCCCACCTCGATGATGTGGCCGTCCGGGTCGTAAAACCGCACCGCCCGCTGGCCCCAGCGGTGGGTGATGAGGGGGTGTACCAGGGGCACGGAGAGAGCGGTGAGGCGGCGGCAGAAGGTGTCCAGGTCGTTTTCCTCGAAATACAGCTCGCCCCCGTGGCTTTGGAGGGTCACCCGGTCCGTGCCGATGAGGGATTTCCAGCTGTCCAGGGTCTGGAGGGCGATGCCGCCGGTGAGCGTCACGTTGGCGCCGAAGTCGTTGACCACCGACAGGCCCAGCACATCCTGATAGAACCGCTTGCTTGCTTCCATGTTTTTGACCGCCAGAAGGGGGCAGATGTATTTCATGATTTGAGCCTCCGGTTTGGGGCGCCCCGGCCCTGGGCGGGCCGGAGCACAGTGCTTTGGGGAGGGGATCAGGGGGTCTGGCGGCGCTTCACCGGGTAGCAGACCTCCGTGACGAACTGGTCCGGGTTTGTGGTCTCGTGGGGACTGACGTGGTAGATGTTGATCATGGGCCCGTCGGGCTCATAGCCGTTTTCCTCCATCCAGGACACTACCGCGGCGTAGACATCGGTGGTCTGGGCGTAGCTGCCCTTGAAGGTGCAGCTGGCGCAGGTTACCTGGGGAAGGGTCTGGAACTTCACGTGCTTCGTGTCGGGATAAGACCCCTTCACCGTCTTCCAGGCCATGACCTCCACGTTTTCTTCCTTGTATTCCCCGTCCAGGAAGCTGACCGCGCACAGACAGGGGTCCGCCGGGATCAGGTTCATGCGGCAGGTCTCCTCCATCAGGATGCCCCACACCATGCCCTCGTCCTCGTAGCGGGGGATGGTCATGCGCACGGTGGCGGCGTATCGCTGGGGAATGGTCCGTATGGTCACGTCATATCGCATATGCTCTTCCTTTCTCAGCCTCTTTCGGGCCGCGTCCAGAAGCGTCAGCTTGCGCGCCGTGTCCTGTGCCAGGGCGGTCAGCTCCGCCTGCCGCTGGGTAAAGAAGGATTCAAGCCGTTCCCGGTCGTCGCCGGCCTCGAGGATCCGGACGATGTCCGAGAGGGAAAAGCCCATGTCCTTCAGCGCGGCGATGCGGCCGGCGGTGGGAAGCTGATCCTCCCGGTAATACCGGTAGTCGGTGAATCGGTCGATGCGGGCGGGCTTGAGCAGTCCGATCTCGTCGTAGTGGCGCAGCATTCTGACGCTGACTCTGGACAGCTTTGAAAATTCTCCGATCTTCAGCATGGGGGTACCTCCTGGCGCTGATGTCCTTTGAGCTCAGAGACAGTATAATGCCTGCCACAGTGTGAGAGTCAAGGGGGTTCGAAAATGATTTGCGCGGGCCTGTGTTCCGGGCGGACAGACTCAGGGCTGGAGGATTCCCCGCCTTTTTACGGCCAGGCAGTACCCTACGCCCAACGGGGCGGTCATGCCGCTGCCGGAGAAAAACGTTTCTGTGGCTTCGTCCGCGTTCAGGTGCCCGCTGATGAGAAAGCCCTCCCCGGAGAGCAGAGATTCCATTTCCCCATGGGAATACAGCGCCTTCATACTCTCGCCTGCCGCGGCGGCCAGCTCCCGGGTCACGGCGCTTTCCCGGCCGCCCTCGCTCGTGGGATAGTCAAAGCATATGGCCGAACCTTCACAGCTGACGGATGAGATGCAGCCATCAGGCTTTGAAACTCGTCTTTTGACAGGTAATAGCTGATGCCCAGCAGGCTTGAAAAGGAGGATCGTGTACTGCTGAATCCGGCACTGGTCAGGCTGTCTGTCCATCCGGGCCGGGACAGGTCGCATCCGATGGATATGACGCGGCACGTGGGCGTAAGGCCCAGGCAGGCGATCCGCTGTCGGCGGTCCGCGATCATTTCGGGCCGATCCAGCTCGTATACCGTAAGAGACGGATCCTCCGCGCGCAGGGAGAAGGTATCATAGCCGCAGGCGAATATCACGATCTGCCCACAGCCCAGGGAAACGGCGCTGCGCATGGCCCGCTGGCAGAAGGCGCTCCTGGCCAGTACGGATGGCGCCAGCTGGCGATTCACAATGTAGGCAAGCGCCTCCTCCGGCGTTCCCCGGAACGAAGGGGCGAAATATTGGATGCCTGCTGCCATGTGCCGGGAGATGGCGTCGTATTCCCCCGGCGTCAGCATCCGCTCCGCCAGGGGATCCGAAAAGACGGGCGTATCAGAGTGCCTGGTGTGATAGGCCCTGGCGAAGCAGGCCACCCGCGCGGTCATGTGATCCATTTGGTGTATGCTCATGTTTTTCCTTGATCCTTTCAGGGCTCCGGGGCGGAGCGTCCGCCTTTTGTCAGCTCCATTTCGATGCATTTCCAGTTTTCATTCCCGATGGGATACCAGGCGGGGCCCCGGGACGGCATGTCCAGAAAGCCCGCGGAGCGATAGCACCGATGGGCCGGCTCGTTGTTTTCAAACACGCCCAGGGTGATGGCTTCGGCCTTCAGGCAGTCAAAGGCGTACCGGACGGCCAGCCTCAGCATCTCACGGCCAATGCCAAGGCCGCGCCTGCGGGGGTCTACGATGACAAAGCCGAAGCGCAGGGCCGTTTTGTCCCGGTCTGTGAAACGCATGATCAGATGGCCGACGGGACCGGCGTCGTCAAAGGCGGTAAATGGGTAAAAGATGCCGGATTCAGCCATGTCCCTGTAATGCCGGTCCAGATCCTCCGCCGTGATGGGATAGGCGGGAAAACGGTCCGCGCTCCACCTTCTGAAAGCGGCTTCATCTTCGCTCCAGGAGACGATGGCGGCCGCGTCGCTGGATAAATAGGGCCTGAGTCTGAGCATGTGTCCGCGGGGATCATGGGGGCTTCGAGGGCCGCTATGGTGTCGGGGGAGAGGGCGAGGGAGGCGGCGTATTCCTCCCCGGCCCGCTCGAAGCGGGCAAGAAGGGGATCGGCCACCGCTTTGGCGGCGGGCACGTTCAAAAGGGGCGTTTCCGGCACGCAGATCATGGTGGGGCTTCCAAAGCAGGTGCGGCACATCTGCCTGAGGCCGTCGAAGTTGCCCTCCCAGTGGGGAAAGCCGCAGCCGGAGATCACCAGGGTGTGGATGCGGGAGAAGTCCACCAGGGATTCGTGGCGCACGGCGCCGTCGGGGAGGCGCACCATCTTTTGCTGTACCAGGGGAATGGTGCGGTCCAGCACGGCCTTGAGGTGGGACGGCATGCCGTAGCAGTAGAGGGGGAAGCTCCAGATGATCACATCCGCGTCCCGGTACACATCCAGTATGGCGTTCTGATCGTCGTCTATGACGCAGCGGCCGTCCCCGCGCCGCCAGCAGGAAAAGCAGCCCCGGCAGGGGGAAATCTTTGTGTCGATGACGCGGACGATGTGGGTCTCGTGCTCCGCGCGGCGGTTCATGCCCCGCAGGAACGCTTCGGTGAGGCGGAAGGTGTCGCTCTTTTTCTTGGGACTGCCGTTCAATACCAGTATCTTCATGGCTTCAGTCCTCCTTTTGGCCGTATGTGTCTATGAAGTGGCGGCTGAACGCTTCCGCCTGGCGGAGGGCCTCCTCCGTTTTGTCCGGCTCCCGGTCGCACAGGTGGATGAGGGCCGATATGGGGGCGGTGTAGGCGAAGGCCAGCATGGCGGGGTCGTCCCGGCGGATCAGGCCCTTGTCCATCATGCCCGAAAAGATGGGGGTGAACAGGTCGATAAGGCCGGTGAGGAAGTGGCGGCTGGCAAGCTGACGGGCCCGCTGGTCCCGGAATTGCTCTATGGAGAGGAGCTTTCGGGTCATGACCACCTTTTCGTCCTGCACGGTGAAGCGGACCATCTGCATGGTCATGCGCACCAGGCCCTCGGCGGAGTCCGGCACGGGGGGTCGGTTGTCGGGGGAGCCGAAGCGGGCGGAGTAGTAGGCGATCATCTCATCCAACAGGGCGTTCCAGATGTCCTCCTTGCTGGCAAAGTGGCGGTAGAGGGAGGACTTGACCAGCCCCAGGGACGAGGCCAGTTCCCGGATGTTGGCGCCCTCGTAGCCCTTTTGGGAGAACAGCCGAAGCGCCGATATGAGGATCTTTTCCTTGGTGCCGCTGTACATGTGTGCCTCCTGAAAAGAATGTGACCGCTCGTTCACGTAACTATTATAGCGAACGAGCGGTCACATGTCAAGACCCGTTTTGATTTTTTGAAGGGGGGAAAATCGGGCGCTATGGTTGGGGCAGGCCCCGGGGGGCGCAGGAATGGCGCACGATGATGTCGCCGGGGAGGCGGATGATCCGCCCTTGCTTTTCGGTGATCAGGCGGAACACCTCCTTGGCGGCCTCCACGCCCAATTCCTCCATGTGGGTGCGGATGGTGGTCAGACCCGGCTGTACGTAGCTGGAGAGCATGTTGTCGTCGCAGCCTATGACGCTGATGTCCTCGGGCACCCGGATGCTGTATTCCCGCAGGGCCATGACGCAGCCCAGGGCGCTTAAGTCGTTGGCGGCGAACACGGCGTCGGGCAGGGGGTGGCCCTCCTGGAGGAACCGGTGCATGGAACGGTAGGCGGCGGCCCGCTCGAAGCGGCCGGAGAGTATGTATTCCTCTCCCAGGGGCAGTCCGGCCTCCCTGAGGGCGGACTCGAAGCCCGCCAGGCGCTGTATGCTGTCGTAGTTGTTGGGCACGCCGAATATGTGCATGAACCTTTGGTGGCACAGGCCCATGAGATAGCGGGCCGCCATGCGCCCGTGCTCGTAGGACTGGTATATGACGCTGGACATGTTGGGGCCGGATACCTCCTGGTCCATAAAGACCAGGGGGATGGGGATCTTCATCAGCTGTTTTTTGTCCGCCTCGGTGAGGCCCTCGAACATCATGATGGCGCCGTCCACGCTCCGGTTCTGAAGCCGGGTGAACAGGGAGCGGTTGTCCTTCACGATGAAGATCTGCAGCTCGTACCCGTGCTTTTGGCAGATATAGTGGATGGTGTCCGCCATGTTGCTGTAATAGCTGCCGGTCATGGAGGGGATGAACAGGCCGATGTTGTAGGTCTGGGCGGCGCGAAGCTGCCTGCCGTTTACGTTGGGGATGTAGTTGAGCCGCCTGGCCACGTCCACCACGTGCTCCCGGGTCTTGGGGTGCACCACGTCCGAGCCGTTTAAGGCGTTGGACACGGTGGCGATGGACACGCCGGCCTCCCTGGCCACATCCTTGATGGTGATTTTGGACATTCTGTATCCTTCTTCCCGCGGGGCCCGCGTCAGGTGTCTGTGCCGGTCAAAAGGGCTTCCACGTCCACGCAGCCCCGGACGGTCTTGAGCTTCAGCACGCAGGCGTCGGCGTTGTTCAGGTGCATGCCGGAGAGGATCTGCTTGTGGTCCACCCGGCTTAAGTCGAACCGGCCCAGCAGGGCCTCGTCCTGATAGACCTCCAGGCAGGAGATCTCGTCCGCCCAGCAGGCCACCTCCAGCTTGGAGAGCACGGTGACGTCGTAGAGGGAATAGCAGGCGAATTCCCCTTCCTTGAGGCGCAGTACGAACCGGGCCCATTCCCCGTCGAAGGAGAAGCGCTTGCTCCTGTCCGGGTAGCGGCAGTACAGCTCCATGCCCGTGTTCTGCCGGTACGCGGTGGCGGCGGGGAGATCCCGGGTGTGCAGGTAGGACTGGCCCGGGCCGGGCAGCTCGTCGAAGTCCGTGCCCGCGATGACGCAGCCGGGGAGCCGGAACACATTGGCGGCCAGGCTTTCGTTGAGGAAGCAGTTTTCCACCCGCATGTTTTTGAGGTACTCCGTGAGTATGGCCTGGGCCTTTTCGTATCCCGGATGGGCGCCGCCCCGGGCGTAGTCCAATAGCAGGCTCCATTCCGCCGGGGGCACCACGGAGCAGGGGGAATTCTGGCAGTTCATCTTTTTCCAGGGCCACATGTTGATGCCGATGTTGAGGCTGGCGGAGAGGGGCATCAGGGCGGAGAACCATTCCATGGTGTTTTCCCCGGTTTCTCCCAACCACAGGGGCACGTTCAGCCGCCGGGACAGCTCCAGCCAGGGGGTGAAGGCGGAAATGTCCGGCGCGCAGCCGTAGCGATGGAAATGGATCACCATTTTGGGGTCGTATACGTGGTCGAATATGTCCGTTTCCGTGGCCCAGTGGTGGCCCTCCAGGGTGAAAAGGTGCCTTTGGTCGATCCGGCGGACGCGGGATATGCACTTTTCATAGAATTCCACCAGCCGGGGCACGTAGGCCTCGAGGCTTTTGTCGCCCTCGAAGCGCACCGGGCGCACCGGCTCGTTGAGCAGGTCGTAGCCGCCCACGATCCAGCGGTCCTTGTAGCGCCGGGCAATCTCCTCCCACAGGCACAGGCCCTTTTCAAACTGGTCATCGTCCATCAGCAGCCTGCACATGTCGTCCACGGAGTCGTCGATATTGGCGCCGGTCTGGCCGCCGGGAGCGCCGTGCAGGTCGATAAAGGCGTAGAGGCGGTACTGCTCGCACCACTCGAGCACCCGGTCCAGGCACCGAAAGCCCTCCTCCTCGAAGCTGACGCCGGGGCCTTCTTTTATGAACAGCCGGGAATTGATGGGGATGCGCACGGAATTGTAGCCCATGTCCGCCATCATCTGGATGTCGTTTTCGGTGATGTAGTTTTCCCGGAATTTCTTCCAGAATTTGCCCGCCCAGGCCTTTCCCGTCAATTCCTCCACCACGGCCTCTATGCGCCGCGGCCGGTCGAAGCGGGGCAGGTCGTAGGCCAGCCACATGTATCCTTCGCACAACAGCCAGTTGCCCAGGCCCCAGCCCATCAGGAGCACTTCGTCCCCTTCGCCGTTGACGATGCGGCGTCCGTCGGTGTCCAAAAAGCCGTTTACCCGGCTGCGGCTCACGTTTTTCTTCATGGCGATCCTCCGTTATGTGCCAGTATGCCTCTGCCGGAGAGGAGCACCTCTCCGGCAGAAAAGGGGATTATCGCTTGTTCAGAGGGGAATTATTCGTAGTGGTACTCGGCGCAGTAGTCCAGCCACTGCTCGGTGAAGCCCTCGCGGCAGGCGTCCAGGCCGGCCTCTTTGACCTTGTCCCGGAACTCGGCGATGGCGGCGTCCACGTCGTCCACCAGACCGGCCTGTATGGGAGCCAGATACTGGCGCATGACGTTGGACACGGCGGTGCGCTCGAACTCATAGTCGGTGTAATCCTCGGTGAAGCCGCCGTAGATGTTCACGTTGGGGAACTTGGTCTTCTGGGCGATCTCGTTGTACTTGTCGAACATGGCCTGCAGATCCACGTCGGACTCCTGGGGGAGCTTGTAGTCGTTGACGCGCAGGTTCCAGGTGTTGAAGTTCTCGTACTTGAAGTTCTCGCTCAGGTTCTGATAGATGCCGTCCACCACGTCGTAGTGCACGCCCTTGATGCCGTACTGCACCAGGTCGTTCATCTCTTCATTGGTCATCAGGTAGTTGAGGACCATGGCGCAGCGCTCGGGATACTTGGTGCCGCGGACGATGGCGGTGCCGTTCTGGGTGGCATGGCCGGGGAACATGACGCCGGTCACCTCGCCGTAGGCGATGTAGGCGCTGATCCAGTCGGGATGCTCGGTGGCGAAGGTGTTGGCGGAGGAGATCTGCTTGTTGGGGTTCATGCCGGCCACCTCGGCGATGCACAGGCCGTTGGTGTAGGCTTCGCTGTCGTTGTTGTCGCTCAGGGCGCTCTTGGACCAGAAGCCCATGTCGGCCCACTTCTTCATCAGCTTCATGTCCTCCACGAAGTCGTCGGAGAACCAGTAGTCGTACACCTCGGAGGGCGTCTCGTAATCCGCGGCCAGGCCGTAGGGCAGGCCGTTGGTGGTGACCCAGGGATACTTGATGGCCAGCACGTTCACAGAGTCGAAGGCCACGGACAGGGAACTGGCGCTCTCGCTGGTGGTGCAGCGCAGTATGCCCTGGTCGGGCTCGTTGGCCTTCACGCCCGCGAAGTAGGCTTCCATGTTTTCCAGGCTGTCCGGATAGGGCAGGTCGTACTTGGCCCGCAGGTCCTCCCGGTACTTGATGCCGTTGGGCACGTATTCCGGCCACAGGGCGGGCACGGCGTACAGCTCGCCTTCCACGCGGCACATGTTCAGCATGTCCTCACCGGCCAGCGCCCGCAGCTCGGGGGCGTACTGATCCAGCAGGTCGTCCAGCTCCAGGAAGGCGCCGGCACGGGCCAGCAGGCCGTAGTTGAGCCAGTTGGCGATGTAGATCAGGTCCGCGCCGCCGCTGGTCAGCTGGGCGTTGTACTTGGCGCTCCAGTCGGTCCAGGTGGAGAACTGGAAGTCGATGGTGGTGTTGAACTTCTCCTTCAGGACGGCGTTGATGGCGTCTTCCACCACTGCCTCGTCCTGGGGCGCGTCGCCCATCACGTAGAAAACCAGATTGACCTCCTCGCTCAGGTCCGCCTCGGCCAGGGCCGCGGGCACCGTCGCCAGGCACATGATCAGCGCCACGAGGAGACACAGGGTCTTTTTCAGTTGCTTCATGGGAATCCTCCTTTTCTATTTTGAAGGCGTATACGCCTCCAGAATCAATGGGACGGGTCAGCCCTTCACCGCGCCGATGGTGATGCCGCTGACGAAATAGCGCTGCACGAAGGGGTAAAACAGCAGCACCGGGCCGGTGGCCACCACCGCCATGGCCAGCTTCACCGTTTGGGTAGGCAGGTCCGCGGTGTTCAGGCTCACGTTCTGGGCCATCTGGCGCATGGCCATGGTGGAATTGACCATGTCGTAGAGGTAAAACTGCAGTGACCAGGTTTCGCTGGAGGTAGAAAACATGGAGGAGCGGTACCAGTCGTTCCAGTAGCCCAGCGCCTGGAACAGGCCCACCGTGGCCAGGCCCGGCCCCAGCACGGGCAGTACGATCCGCCAGAATATGGTCCAGTGGCCCGCGCCGTCTATGGTGGCGGACTCCACCACCGCGTCGGGGACGGAGCTTGGGATGAAGGTGCGCATCAGGATCACCAGGAAGGGGGACATCAGCGCCGGGAACCATATGGCCAGGGTGGAGCCCCGAAGGCCCAGCACGTTGGCATACATCATGTACCAGGGGATCATGCCGCCGCCGAATATGGTGGTGAAGTAGATGAGGAAGGACACGTTGTTGTGGTACTTGAAGCTTTTGCGGGAGATCACGTAGGCGGTCAGGGTGATGATGAGAAGGCCCAGAGAGGTGCCCATAAAGGTGTAGTAGAAGTTCATCTTGTACGCCTGTATGATGCCCTGGGGAGAGCGGAAGATGGTGCGGTACGCCTCCAGGGTGGCGCTGCGGGGGAAGAGGCTGAAGCCGTCCCGAACGATGGTCAGGTTGTCCGTCAGGGATCCCGATATGATCACGATGAACGGCAGCACGCACACCAGGGACAAAACAGTCAGCAGTATGCCCTTTATGATGTGAAATGGAATGGTGGAACGATCCCGAATGGCCATTTGATCTCCTCCTTCCCGCTCAGAACAGCGCGTATTCCGGATTCTTGCGCTTGATGCACACATTGGTCACCACGATGACGATGAAGCCGAAGAGGGACTGGAACAGGCCCGCCGCGGTGCCAAGGCCCATGCTCAGGGGCTGGGTGGTGGTGATGCGGTACACGTAGGTGTCGAATATGTCGGTGGCGTTGAACAGGGTGCCGTTGTTGCCCACCAGCTGGTAGAACAGCTCGAACTGGCCCTTCATGATGCCGCCCAGGGCGTAGAGAAGGAGGATGATGAAGGTGGGCTTGAGCAGCGGCACCGTGATGTAGCGGATCTGCTGGTATATGCTGGCGCCGTCGATCTGGGCCGCCTCGTAGTATTCCGTGCTGATGCCGGTGATGGTGGCCAGGTACACCACCATGCCGTAGCCGATGTTCTTCCACAGGTAGAAGGCGGTGATCAGCCAGGGCCAGTAGCCCGGGGTGTTGTAAAAGTCCACCCGGCCCATGCCCATGGTGACGAGGAAGTTGTTCACAAGGCCCACTTCGTATTCAAACATGTTGAACACCAGCACGCGGAGGATCACGTAGGACACGAAGTAGGGCATGAAGATCATAGTCTGGGAGGTCTTTCTCAGCCGCTTGTTGTCCACGTGGCTGATGAGTATGGCGAAGAAGATCTGAAGGACGTTGCCCACCACGATAAAGACGATGTTGTAGAGTATGGTGTTTTGGGTGAGATGGAGGATCTCTGAGCGCACCAGGAAGCCGAAGTTCTTGAACCCCACAAAGGGACTGGCGAAGAGGTGGTCCCGGAAATTGAACTGGGTGAAGGCGAAGTATATGCCCGTCATGGGCAGGTAGTTGTTGATGAGGAAGAACAGGAAGCAGGGCACCAGGAACAAAAACAGGATCCAGTTCTTGCGGAATTCCCGTATGAAGCCGTGCTCCCGGCACCGGGCCCGCTCCGCCTTTTCATGCTTTTTGCTGAAGAGATAGGCAAGGACGCTGATCAGGGGCACGGCGACGGCGGACGCGCCGGGGCCGAAGCCCGCAAGGCCGTAATTCCGGTTGGCGTAGAGGATCAGGCCCAGCGTGCCCACGCCCGCGGCGAAGGAAAAGAGCATGCCCCGCTGGAACATGGCGTAGACCCGGAGCATCCCCTTGCCCTCCGGCACCCGGTTTCTGCGGAGTATGGCCGCGTAGGTCAAAAGGCAAAAGGCGATGGCCGCCGCGGAGATGAGCAGAAGCAGGAACGACCAGAACCCCAGTACGCCCTGCTTGCTGGTCTCCACGAAGGAGAGAAAGGTGACGACGGAATGGTTGGGCGAGAGCTTGCCGATGACAGAGGGCTTCAGCTCCATGGCGGAGTAGAGGCCCTCCTGGTCGACGACCCGGATCCAGGGCAGGGCGGGCACGAACAGGGCCAGCACCAGCGCCGCGCACAGCGACAGCGCGATGAGCGTCCTGCCATCGTTCCCCCTGGGGAGGGCGGCCTTTCCCTGCCGGGATGTGGAAATGGATGCGGTCACGTCATTTCCCCTCCTGCAAAAAAACAATTAAAACGGTCCGCGAAACTCTTTAAAACGTTTCAATTCTTATCGGAGTATACCATGTCCCCATCTGTTTGTCAACACAAAATATCAAATTCACATAAAAAGGGACAATAAAAGACAAATATGACATTTGCCCGACCGGGGGAAAAGGGCGGGGGAGGGGGAATTGACAAGACGGCGCAAGTACGGTATCATAACGGGCAAGGAAGAGGAAAAGGGGTGGCAATATGGGAAAGCCCAACGTGCTTCTGGTCAACTGCGACGACATGGGCTACGGCGATCTGGGGTGTTATGGGAGCCGGGCCAACCGCACGCCGGTGATCGACCGCCTGGCGGCGGAGGGACTGCGCTTTACCAGCTTTTACGCCGCTTCGCCGGTGTGCTCTCCCTCCAGGGCGGGGCTTTTGACCGGCTGCTATCCGCCCAGGGTGGGCATACACGCCGTGCTCTTTCCCGGGGACGCGGAGGGGCTGAACCCCTCGGAATACACCCTGGGGCAGATGTTCCGCGACGCGGGGTATAGGACCATGATCGTGGGCAAGTGGCACCTGGGGGATCAGGAGGGCTCCCTGCCTCTGCGGTTCGGGTTTGACGAATACTACGGCCTGCCCTACAGCAACGACATGGGCGTGCAGAAGGGCAAGACCGATTTCGTCCGCTATCCGCCCCTGCCCCTTTTGCGGGGGGACGAGGTGGTGGAGGAGCAGCCGGATCAGAGGTCGCTGACGGAACGGTATGTGGAGCAGTGCGTGTCCTTCATGCGGGGCGCGAAGGGCCGGCCCTTTTTCCTGTATCTGGCCCACATGCACGTGCACCTGCCCCTGTACGCCCAGGACCGGTTCGTGCAGGCCAGCCTCAACGGGGACTACGGGGCCTGCGTGGAGGAGGTGGACTGGGCCATGGAGGCGCTTATGGCCCAGATCCGGGCCCAGGGCATCGAACAAGACACGCTGGTCATATTCACATCCGACAACGGCTCCCGGGGGGACCACGGGGCCAGCAACGCTCCCCTTCGGGGCGGCAAATTCACCGCCTGGGAGGGCGGGGTCCGTGTGCCCTGCGTGATGTACTGGCCGGGCCATATCCCGGCGGGGCAGGTGAATCCCAATATGGCCGCAAACGTGGACCTTCTGCCCACCCTCTCCGCCCTGGCGGGAGGCAGGCGGCCGGGGAAGGATATCGACGGGGTGGACATATCCGCCATGCTGACGGACGAGGCCGCCGCGCCCAGGGAGAACATGATCTATTTCGCGCCGTATGGGCAGGGAAGCCAGCTGTGCGCGGTGCGGGAGGGGAAATGGAAGCTCCACCTCCACCGGGATGGGAAGGCCGTGCGGGAGCTGTATGATCTGGAGAAGGACGTGGGAGAGGCGGAAAACGTGTACGGGGAGCATCCGGACGTGGCAGAAAGGCTTAAGGAGCTGTACCGCCTGTACAGCCGCCGCCTGGGAGACACGGCGGAGGGGATCAAGGCGGAGGAGGCCCGGCCCTGCCGGGTGGAGGCCCATCCCCGGACGCTGACGGTATACGATCCGAACCATCCCTACATGGTGGCCATGTACGACAAGGACGACGCGGGCTGAGGCCGGCGCGGAGACGGAAAGGAGAAATGGGAATGGACATCATCAGCCGGTTTGATCCCGCCCGGGCCCAGAGGGCCCACGGGGACACCATATTGGCCAGCGGGGTGCTGCCGGAGGGGCTCAGGGCGCCCTTCGACCACGCCTGGGGATATTTGAGCGGCCCCGGGGAGATGGAGCCCCACAGCCACCACAAGGAAGAGGTGTATATATTCTGCAGGGGCCGGGGCTTCGCGGTGGTGGACGGCGTGCGCTATGCTGTGGGGCCGGGGGATGTGGCCTATATTCCCCCGGACGCCGTGCACAGCGTGGTGAACGAGTCGGAGGAGGAGCTGCTGTGGGCGGCGTACTGGTGGGGCATCATGGATACGTGACGGCGGGAGGGAAGGATATGAGCCTGTTTCGGTTTGCCATATTGGGGGCGGGGAAGATCGCCCGCCGGTTCTGCGACGCGGCGGCTTTGGTGGATGGGTGCGCCGTGACGGCGGTGGCCAGTAAGTCCATGGAGAGGGCCCGGGAGCTGGCACAGGAAAAGGGGATCCCGGCGGCCTATGATTCCTATGAGGAGATGCTGGACAGGGAAAGGCCGGACTGCGCCTACATCGCCACCACCTGCGACTCCCACTTTGAGCTGGCCATGCTCTGCGTGTCTAAACACGTGGGCGTGCTGTGCGAAAAGGCCATGTTCACGTGCTCCAAAGAGGCGGAGACGTTCTTTGCCGAAAGCCGGAAGAGGGGCGTGTTCGCCATGGAGGCCCTGTGGAGCCGGTTTCTGCCCGCCAATCTGCGGGCCAGGGAGTGGGCGGCGTCGGGCAGGATCGGGGACGTGGTGCTGTCGGAAATGAACATAGGCTTTGCAGCGCCTCTGTCGCCGGACAACCGGTACTTCAGCCCCGCCCTGGGCGGCGGCGCGGCCAATGACCTGACGGTGTACGCCCTGCAGCTGACCACATGGATACTGGGACGGGAGATAGCCAGTGCCCAGGTGGCGGCGGTGAGATCGGAGACGGGGGTGGACGAGACCAACGTGGTGCTGTTGACCATGGAGGGAGGGGCGCTCGCGGCGCTCAAGAGCAGTCTCCGCGCGAACCTCAACGACCAATTGGCGGTATACGGCACGAAGGGGCGGATCGTGGTGCCCCATCCCCACTACGCCAGCGAGGCCCTGCTCATGGGCCCGGACGGGACGGTGGCGGAGCGGTATGTGGACGGGGAGACGAAGAACGGATTTACATACGAGATCGGCGAGGCGATGGCCAGGGTCAGGGGCGGCGAGACGGAAAGCCCCGTGGTGCCGCACGCCTCCACGCTGGCCTGCGCCAGGGTGTTTGACCAGATCCGGGCCGCGCTGGAGGGCGGAAAAGGCTAAGGAGGGACGGACGTGGACGGGAACGTGACGGTCAGGTATCTTCAAAACTACATCCGGCAGAAGGACCACCACCCGGAGCGGACAGAGGTGTATCTCATGAAGCAGGCCGAGGAGGTGGGGGAGCTGTCCCGGGCCATGCGGTGCGGCAAAACGGCCAGGGAGCAGGGCGGCATGAAGGGCAGTATAGACGAAGAGGTGTGGGACGTGATCTATTACGCCCTGGCCATCGCCAACCTCTATGGCATCGACGTGGAAAAGGCTGCGAGGGAAAAGTCCGCATTGAGCGAAGAGAAATACCCTTCCGGGGTCTGCGCATTGACAAACAGGGTTTGTCAATGCGGAAGTGCAGGATTTGTGCATCTGCGATGCACGGGCAATCCTGCATCCAAAGTGGTATAGGGAGCCTGCGGCCGTACATGCCGATCCTCAATTCGGCATAGTCGCTTTTGAAACCGGATATTCAAAAGCTCCTTGCCTCGTTGGGCTTACTCCACCGCTATTCGTCCACAGGACGGCGGCTCCGTGCGGTCCTCAATTCGCAATGGTCGTTTTT
>CADAGW010000035.1:0-4439 GCA_902787475.1 uncultured Eubacteriales bacterium | reverse complement strand
GTCCTCAATTCGCAATGGTCGCTTTTGGAATCCGTATATCCAAAAGCTCCCTTGCTCATTGGGCTTACTCCGCCGCTATTCGTCCACAGGACGGCGGCTTCGTGCGGTCCTCCGGCTCCCTTATTTCATCGGGGCCGCGGCCCCGAACCCCAGGAGTATGAAAGAACGATGCTTTCATCCTGCATTGCAATCGGTTTGTCAACGATCTGACCCTTCCGGGGTATTTTGGAGGGAAAAAGATAGGAGGGCGGGGAAATATGGTCTCGTTTGACTCGGTGCTTGGCATCTGCCCGAAGGCGGCGTATTATCCGGAATACGACCCCCACGGCGGGCATTACGGGGAAACGTTTGACGGCATACGGGCGCTGGCCTACGACGGGGTGGAATTGGAGGGGAAAAAGACCCGGGTGTTCGCCCACATGGGGTTTCCGGAGAATGGGGACGGCCCCGTGCCCGCGGTGGTGCTGGTGCACGGGGGAGGGGGACACCCGGAGGACGTGTGGATCCGCCGGTGGAACCGGCGGGGGTACGCCGCCATCGCCATGGACACCACGGGCTTCTTTCCCCAGTATCCCATAGGGCATCTGTATGAAGGCTGCGCGGAGGGAATGGAGAGGAAGCTGTGCCCGCCATTCTGGGAGGAGGGGTATGTGACCGCCCCGGACAACAGCGGCATGGGGGACGGGCAGAAGCCCATAGAGGACCAGTGGATGTACCACGCCGTGGCCCAGGTGATACTGGCCCACAACCTCCTGCGGGCGGACGGGAGGATCGATAAGAGCAAAATCGGCCTGTGCGGCATCTCCTGGGGCGGGGTCATTTCCTCCATCGTGATGGGGTTTGATCACAGGTTCGCCTTCGCCATACCCATATACGGGTCGGGATACCTGGGGTACGGGCTGTCGGATCTGGATAAGCTGTTTCACAACCCGGCCGCCTATCCCTGGCTGGCGGAAAACCGGTTCCATTTGGTGAATATGCCGGTGATGTGGCTGTGCTGGAACGACGACAACTGCTTCTCTGTCCATTCAAACTCTCTGTCCTATCTGGCCACCTGGGAGAACAACGGGAACACCTGCCTGTCCATCAAGGAGAACATGCTCCATTCCCACTACCACGGCTACACGCCGCCGGAGAGCTACTGGTTCGCGGACAGGATCGTAAGCGGCCGGGCAGTGCCCCGCGTCAGCGCGGCGTATGAGGGGGGAAGGGTACGGTTTTCCTGCTCCGAGCCTGTGAGCGCCGCCAGGCTGTTCTTCCTCCATGCGCCGCTGGCCTACGTCACCCGGGAAAAATACGGGACCAAGTCCAGCTTCCCCAGTGAGGAGTGGAAGACCATGGCCCTTGACCCGGCGGCCGGGGAGGCGGCCCTGCCGGAGGGCGCCGCGGCGTGCTATGTGGAGTTTGCGCTTGACGAGGGCGTGGCGCTGTGCACGCCCTATGTGGAGATCCAGCGGGCGGGAGCGGGCGGAAAAGAAAATTGACACGGCGTCAATATTGGGGTATAATGGGGACGGGAATTGACCGGAAAGGGAGAGAGGACATGCCCAGGGGATCCGCGGAGCTGACCAGCGCCCGCAGGGAGGAGATCATACAGGCCTGCCAGACGCTGTATCAGAGGATGAGCTTTAAGGAGATCACCATGAAGGACATCGCCGGGGCCACCAGCTTCACCCGCACTTCTATCTATAACTATTTTGAGACCAAGGAAGAGATCTTTTTGGCCCTGATGGGGAAGGAATACGACCGGTGGGTGGAGGATATTGAGGCCCTGGAAAAGGGGCGGGACAGCATGAGCGCGGAGGCGTTTGCCGGGGCGCTGGCCGGGACGCTGGAAAAGCGGGGGATGCTGCTTAAGCTGCTCAGCATGAACCACTTCGACATGGAGGAAAACAGCCGGGAAGAGTGCCTGACAGGGTTCAAGCGGTCCTTTGGGGCCTCCGTGGAGGCGGTGGACAGGTGCCTTCAGAAGTTCTTTCCGCGGATGGACGAAGGGGCCCGGCGGGATTTCCTCTACGCATTTTTCCCGTTTCTGTATGGACTGTACCCCTATACCACCGTGTCTCAAAAGCAGAGGAAGGCCATGGCGGAGGCGGGGATGGACTTTCAGTATATGAGCGTGTACCGCATGGCCGAGACCTGCGTGCGGGGGCTGCTGAAGCCATAAAAAGAAATGATATGCCAAAGGATGCGTTTTATATTGACACTGTGTCAGCAATAGTGTATACTATGAATTGACACGGTGTCAATTCATTTTGGAGAGGGCTTGCGATATGAAATATGCGCGCATGGGGAGCAGCGATCTTACGGTGTCCAGGATCTGCATGGGCTGTATGGGCTTTGGCGACGCGGGGCAGGGCCAGCACGCCTGGACGCTGGACGAGGAGCACAGCCGGGAGATCATAAAACACGGCCTTGAGATGGGGATCAGCTTCTTCGACACCGCCATCGCCTATCAGTCGGGCACCAGCGAAAAGTACCTGGGCCGGGCGCTCCGGGACTTTGCCAGGCGGGATCAGGTGGTGGTGGCCACGAAGTTTTTGCCCAGGACGCGGGAAGAGATCGAAGGCGGCGTGTCCGGGCAGGAGCATATCGAGCGGATGATCAACAAGAGCCTTCAGAACCTGGGCATGGAGTATGTGGATCTGTATATATATCACATGTGGGACTGGCAGACGCCCGTGGAGGATATACTGGAGGGGCTGGACAGGCAGGTGAAGGCGGGGAAGGCCCGGTACATCGGCATATCCAACTGCTTCGCCTGGCAGATCGCCAAGGCCAACGCCATCGCCGAGAGGGAAGGCTGGGCCAAATTCGTCTCCGTGCAGGGGCACTACAACCTGATCTTCCGGGAGGAGGAGCGGGAGATGGCGCCCTACTGCCGGGAGGAGAACATCGCTCTCACGCCCTACAGCGCGCTGGCCTCGGGCAGGCTGGCCAGAAGTCCCGGGGAGACGTCGGAGCGGATGGAGAAGGACGCCTACGCCAGGTTCAAATATGACGCCACCAGGGAGCAGGACGAGGTCATCATAGGCCGCGTGGCGGAGGTGGCGGACAGGCGGGGCGTGAGCATGACGGAGGTGTCTCTGGCGTGGCTGTTGACCAAGGCGGCCTCTCCGGTGGTGGGGGCCACCAAGTTCCACCACATAGACGGGGCGGTGAAGGCCGTGGAGCTGGAGCTGACCGATGAGGAGACCGCGTATCTGGAGGAGCCCTATGTGCCCCACGCCCTGGCGGGGGTCATGGCCCAGAACAAGCCCGCCAACGCGGGGGAGAAGCATGTGTGGTCCACGGGGAACCAGAGGATATAAGGAGGAGCGGGAATGTGAAAAAGAACATTGGAGCGGTCCCGGCGCTGTATCCCAGCCCGCTGATGGTGGTGGGGGCTATGGTGGACGGCAAGCCCACCTGGACGCTGGCGGCCCACGCGGGCACCATGGCCCACAGCCATTTGATGGTGTCGCTGGCGCAGGCCCACTACATCAACAGGGGCGTCAGGGAGACGGGCAGGCTGTCTGTGAACGTGGTGGACACCGGGTGGCTGAAGGAAGCCGACCGCATGGGCACCGTCAGCGGAAGCAAGGTGGATAAGTCGGGGGCCTTTGAGTGGACGATGGGAGAAAACGGCGCGCCGCTGATCGACGAGGCCAAGGTGTCCATCGAGTGCGAGGTGGACGGGAATTACGAGCTGGAGCACTTCGACCACTTCGTATGCAGAATACTGGCCACCTACGCCGACGGGGCCGTGCTCAACGAGAAGGGGAAGATCGACTACCACGCCTTCAAGCCGGTGCTCTTTGAATTCCCCACCTATGAATATTTCGTCACCGGCGAAAAGGCGGGAGACTGCGGGAGGATGAACGCGGAATGAAGAAGCTGTTTACGGTTTTGCTGGCGCTGTGCCTTCTGTGCACCTCCGCTCTGGCGGAGGGGGTGACCACCAATGGCGGCGTGGAGATCGCCCTGGAGGAGCTGCCCTATCAGGACGGGGAAGCGGAGTCCACGGTGTATTTTACCCGGGACATCACCCCGGAGAGCCTGGTCAGGGCCTATGAGGCGCTGGGGGTGGAGCTGCCCGGGAAGGTGGGCGTGAAGCTGTCCACCGGGGAGAGCGAGAGGAGCAATTACCTCAGGCCCGCGCTGATCGGGGAGCTGGTGGGAAAGCTCCGGGGCACCATCGTGGAGTGCAACACCGCCTATGGCGGCAGCCGGGCCTCTGCCGCCATGCACATGCAGCTGGCCAAGGATCGCGGCTTTACCGACATCGCGGATGTGGACATACTGGACGCGGAGGGCAGCATGGAGATACCCATCGAGGGCGGCAAGCGGCTGAACGTGGACTACGTGGGGAGCCACTTCGCCGACTACGATTCCTATTTGGTGCTCTCCCACTTTAAGGGGCACGCCATGGCGGGCTTCGGCGGGGCCATCAAGAACAT
>CADAGW010000034.1 GCA_902787475.1 uncultured Eubacteriales bacterium | reverse complement strand
CCCCGCGGAAATGAACGGCAAGACCATCGTGGACATCGCCACCACCAGCAAATCCGCCGCGGCGGTGGACGAGGACGGCCATGTGTACGTGTGGGGCAACGCCTTAAAGGGCGAGGCCAACGTGCCCGAGTTCTCCTCCCCCGTGGCCAAGATCTACGGCGGCCGCTACCACTACACCGCGGTGCTGGAAAACGGCGACGTGGTGAGCTGGGGCGACAACATGTACGGCCAGGCCACCGTGCCCGCCGAGGTGAACAATTCCGATATCCGCAACGTGTTTGTGGGCTACATGCAGAACTACGCCGTGACCTCCGACAACAAGGCCATCGGCTGGGGCCTGAAGGGCTTCTATCTGGGCACCGACGATCTGGGCCGCGACATGCTGACCCGTATCATCAACGGCGGCCGGGTGACCATGACCGTTGGCGCCATCTCCGTGGTCATCGCCACCATCATCGGCGTGCTGCTGGGCGGCCTGTCCGGCTACTTCGGCGGCAAGGTGGATATGCTGATCATGCGTATCGCCGAGATCGTGGGCGGCCTGCCCTTCATCCCCTTCGCCATGATCCTCTCCGCCGTCATCGGCTCCCGACTGGATCCCACACAGCGAATGTACTTGATCATGGTGGTGCTGGGCATACTGAGCTGGACCGGCACCTGCCGACTGGTCCGCGCTCAGATGTTCGCCCAGCGCGAAATGGAATACGTCACCGCCGCCAAGGCCATGGGCATACGGGAGGGCAAGATCGTCTTTAAGCACATCCTGCCCAACGTCATCTCCCTGCTGCTGGTGAGCATGACCCTGGATTTCGCCACCTGCATGCTGACCGAGTCCTCGCTGTCCTATCTGGGCTTCGGCATTCCGCTGCCCACCCCCACCTGGGGCAACCTGCTCACCGGCGCCAACAACTCCATCATCATTCAGCAGTACTGGTGGCGCTGGGTGTTCCCGGCGGCGATCTTCGGCATGTGCACCATCTGCATCAACCTGATGGGCGACGGCCTGCGGGACGCTGTGGACCCGAAGTCCAACTCACGCTGATAGGAGGCGAGTAGAATGGCTTTGTTGGAAGTCAAAGACCTGAAGACCTATTTCAATACCCGCCGGGGCGTCATCAAGGCGGTCAACGGCGTGAGCTACTCCGTGGAGGCCGGGCGCACGCTGGGCATCGTGGGCGAGTCCGGATCGGGCAAGAGCGTGTCCGCCATGAGCATACTGGGCCTGGTGGACAGCAACGGCTGGATCGAGGGCGGCCAGATCCTCTTTGAGGGCACCGACATGACCAAGCTCAGCCGCAACGAGATGTACAAGATGCGCGGCAACGCCATCTCCGTCATATTCCAGGAGCCCATGACCAGCCTGAACCCCGTCTTTTCCGTGAAAAAGCAGGTCAGCGAGCCCTTCATCATCCATCAGGGCATGAGCAAAAAGGAAGCCGTCAAGAAGGCGGTGGAGATGCTGGCCGACGTGAAGATCCCCAACCCCGAGGCGGTGGCCAATCAGTATCCCCACCAGCTCTCCGGCGGCATGCGGCAGCGGGTCATGATCGCCATGGCCCTGGCCTGCCGGCCCAAGATCCTCATCGCCGACGAGCCCACCACGGCTCTGGACGTGACCATACAGGCCCAGATACTGCGGCTGATGAACAACCTCAAAAAGGAAAAGGGCACCGCCATCCTCTTTATCACCCATGACCTGGGCGTGATCAACCAGATGGCCGACGACGTGGCCGTGATGTACTGCGGCCAGGTGGTGGAAATGTCCCCCGCCCGCACCATATTCGACCAAACCGTCAGCCCCTTCCTGCACCCCTACACCGAGGGCCTGCTCCACTCCATCCCCCGGCTGGACACGGACGCCGATACCCGCCTGGAGGTCATTCCCGGCGCGGTGCCCCATCCCGCCGATCTGCCGGTGGGCTGCAAGTTCGCCCCCCGCTGCAAATACGCCACGGAGAAATGCCAGAAGGAGGAGCCCCAGCTGGTGCAGGTCACCCCGACCCAGCAGGTGCGCTGCTTCTACCCCAGGAAGGAGGAGCGTAAGTGAATTACGAAAATGCGAAGCCGCTGCTCCGAATCACCAACCTTAAGCAGCACTTTCCGCTCAAGCACGGTCTGTCCGTCAAGGCCAACGACGGCATCACCCTGGACATCTACGAGGGCGAGGTCTTCGGCCTGGTGGGCGAATCCGGCTGCGGCAAGTCGACTCTGGGCCGCACCATCCTCCAGCTCTATCGCCAGACTGACGGCCGGACCATGTATTACGGCAGCACCCTGCTGGACATGGCTCCCAAATACGCCTTCCAGACGGTGAAGAACCTGGACAAGTACCGCAAAAAGATGCACGAGACCGCCGTCAAGGCCGAGGAGGCCGAGGCCAGGTATCAGGCCATGACGGACGATCAGAAGATGCACTTCAAAAACGAGCGGGATCACCTGCTCAAGGAAGCCAACGACGCCAAGCTGAACGTGACCAACCTGGTGGGCGGACTGATCGTGGCCGAGGATCTGGGCCCCATCAAGGAAGCATATCTCAAGCTCTACGAGACCGCCGCCAAGCTGCGGGACACCAGGATGAAGCGGGAGATCCTCCAGCTGGACGTGGACGATCTGAAAAACCGGGGCAAGGACACCGCCAAGGCCGAGGAAAAGCTCGCTGAGTGCGACCAGCGCATCTCCGCCCTGGAAAAGGACGTGGATACTCACAAATCCGCGGTCAGCGCCCTGCACCAGAAATACGCCTCCCACAAGGATTACGACAAGTATCAGGCGTACTTCGATGAAGGCGTGGACCTGGCCAGGCTCATCTACAACGAGATCCGGAACCTGAGAAGCGACCTTCAGCTGATCTTCCAGGATCCCTATTCCTCCCTGAACCCCCGCATGACGGTGGGCCAGACCATTTCCGAAGGCATGGTGGCCCACAATCTGCTCAAGAAGAACGACTCCCGCACCCAGGAAAAGGTGCTCAAGGTGATGGACGACTGCGGCCTGGCGCCCTACTTCCTCCACCGCTATCCCCACCAGTTCTCCGGCGGCCAGCGCCAGCGCATCGGCATCGCCCGGTCCCTGGCGGTGCAGCCCAAGTTCGTGGTGTGCGACGAGGCCGTGTCGGCCCTGGACGTGTCCATACAGAGTCAGATCATCAACCTTCTGTATGACCTGCGGGAGCAGCAGAACCTGACCTACCTGTTCATCACCCACGACCTGTCCGTGGTCAAGTATATCAGCGACCGCATCGGCGTGATGTACCTGGGCAATATGGTGGAGCTGGCCTACTCCAACGACATCTTCAAAAAGCCCATCCATCCCTACACTCAGGCGCTGATCTCCGCCATCCCCACCACCGACCCGGATCAGGACAAGGAGCTGCCGATCCTCGAGGGCGACATCCCCAGCCCCATCAATCCTCCCTCCGGGTGCAAGTTCCATACCCGCTGCCGCTACTGCACCGAAGTGTGTAAGCACGCCGTGCCCGACTGGGTGGAGGTGGAGAAGAACCACTTCGTCGCCTGCCATCATCCCTTGCTATGATACCGTTTGAGAGAAAGTACGAGCGGGCCAAGAAGCTCATGAACGAGAAGATGAAGCAGCATGAGCTTTCCCAGGGAGACGACCGCCCGGAGGTAAACCCCGAGGACCTGATGGAGAAGGGCGACATGTTCGCCATGATCCTGTCGGCCATACTGACCATACTGCCCGTGGCGCTGGTGGTGCTGGCGCTGCTGGGCTTGGCCGGATACTTTTTCCTCATCCGATAACGCGCGAAAGCGCCGTCTGAGAACCATTCTGTTCCCGGCGGCGCTTTTTCCGTAAAGGAGGCTTTGCCATGATCGATTCCATTCCCCATCTGCCAAACAACCCCCTCTTCCTTGGCCAGGCGGAGGTCAAGCGGCACATCGTCTACTCCCGCAACGGCCAGGAGCTGACCCTGATCCTGCCCTGGAGCCGGCCCGAGCATATGCCCCGGCGGAATTCTCCCCTGATTCTCTTCGTGCAGGGCAGCGCCTGGACCACGCCCAATATGGACTTTGAGATCCCCATGCTGAGCCACTTCGCCGAAGCCGGCGCGGCGGTGGCCACGGTGAGCCACAGAAGCGCCGCGGAGGGCCATCCCCTCCCCGCCTTCCTGGTGGACGTGAAGTGCGCCATACGGTATTTGAGGGCCCACGCCAGCGAGTACGACATAAACGCCGAAAGGATCGTAGCCTTTGGCACCTCCTCCGGCGGGCACACGGTGTGCTGCCTGGGCCTGACGGGTGACGACCCCAGGTTCAGGACGGAGGAATACGCCCAGCAGAGCGACGCGGTGCAGGCGGTGGTGGCCTGCTTCGCCCCCACCGACCTGACGGCCCTGTTCACCTACCTTAAGGACATGCCGAACGGCGAAAGGACGCTGACCGCCTACTTTGGGCCGGACAGCGCCAGGTGGCCCGAGGCCATGCGGGAATTGAGCACGCCGAATATGGTGCGTCCCGGCGTCAAATATCCCCCCTTCATGCTCCTTCACGGCACCGCCGATCCCCTGGTGCCCGTGAGCCAGCTGGACGCCCTGTATATCCCACTTAATGAAGACGGAGCGGAGGTATCCGCCGTGTACGTGGACGGCGCGGAGCACGAGGGCAGCTTCTGGAGCCCGGAGGTGCGGGGAGCCATATACGATGAGATCATGAAAAGGCTCGGATTATAAACACATAGAAATGTGGGGAACGGATTGCTTCGTCACTTCGTTCCCCGCAATGACGGTGAGATATTTCTTGTCATTGCGGGGAGGTCGAAAGACCGACGAGGCGATCCGTTCCCCAATCCATAGCGGGAAAGAAAAGCATTCGTTTTTATCTCTGCCTCTTTTTCCGGCCCGTGGATATGAGCATCCATACAAGCAGGATCAGCAGCATGGGCACGGCCAGCGCCGGGGCCACCAGGGTGGGGTCGATCTGGGCGGCGTCGGACACCACCCGGATCATCCGCTCCATCTCCACATTCTCCGTCCTGTGCCCCCGCACCAGCAGGCGGTGGGAATTGATGCCGTAGGGCGTGCAGGTGACCAGCGTGCACAGATCCGTCTCCGGGTCCACCGCCAGGGCGTCCACCTCGTGGGGCAGTACGATCAGGATTTGGTCCACCTCGTAGGTCATCACCTCGTCCAGCACACGGATCACGAACAGGTCCCCCATGGCCATCTTGTCAAGGTCCGTGAACAGCCGGGCCGAGGGCAGGCCCCGGTGGCCGGAGAGCACGGCGTGATCCCCCACCCGGCCCGTGGGCAGGCTGGTGCCCTCTATGTGCCCCACGGCGATCTGCAGCACCGCCTCGTCCGTGCCGTGGTATATGGGCAGGGTGCAGCCTATGGAGGGGATGTCGATATACCCCATGATGCCCGTGCCGGTGACGTTGAGCAAGCTCTCGTATTCCGCCAGCTCCTCCTCCTCCAGATTGAACCGGTCCGGCTTTTCCAGCAGGCGGCGGTTAAAGTCTATGGCCGCTTCCCAGTCGTCCTCGTAGTCCACCGGGTCGACCAGATCCACCTGCTCGATATAGCTGGCGATGGCCCGGGACTGGTGGAAGGAGTTGTAGTAATCGCTGACGGTGGGATAGAGCAGGATCCCCAGCCCCAGCAGAAGGATCAATACCAATAAAAGCGTGGACAGCTTGTTTCGCATAGCGGTCTCTTTTCTTGAGAGAGTGTGCCCCCATTGTAGCATAAACCCGGCCAATATGCAACATGGCCACGTTGTCGTTTTTTGCGTCTCAAATGTCGCTTTGCCCCCTTTCAAATATCGGGGGCGTGTGATATACTGTATTCACAGCAAGGGAGTAGCCAAACGCGAACGCGCTGGTTGAGGCCGTCAGCCGATGCCTGGGGCATCCGGTCCAATCGAAAAGGCAAGACTTGTACCCGCGACGGGTGCAGGTCTTTTTTGATACCTGCCGCCCACATGAAAGGAGAAGCTGAAAATGTTGGGCTTCATCATCTTCCTCATCCTCATCTGTTCCCTGTTCGATCGTCCCCGGTACTGGGGCTATCGCCGTCCCTGGGGCGGCTGGTTCTTCGGCCCCACCTACCACCATCATCACGGCCCCATGGGCGGCCCTCACGGCCCCATGGGCGGCTTCCACGGCCCCACCGGCGGTTTCCATGGCCCCATGGGCGGCGGCTTCCACGGCGGCGGCTTCGGCGGCGGGCGGTTCGGCGGCGGCGGCGCCACCCGGGGCGGCGGCGCCGGCCGGGGCCGCTAACCAAAGCGGGGCCGGGCATGACCCGGTCCCCGGCACGACCCCTCTGTTCCGGGCTGGATCAAAACGGCCCGTTATGATATACGCGGCGGCCACATAGCGTGACCGCCGCGAATTGTTTTTGGCCTGATTTACGCCTGGGCCTGTACCGCCGTCATGGCCACCGTGGCCACGATGTCCTCCACGGAGCATCCCCGGGACAGGTCGTTGCAGGGCCTGGCGATGCCCTGGAGCAGGGCGAAGGCGCCGGCCCCGGCGAACCGCTGGGCCAGCTTGTAGCCGATGTTGCCCGCCTGCAGGTCCGGGAATATGAGCACATTGGCCCGGCCCTCCACGGGGCTTCCCTTGGCCTTGAGGGCGGCCACCTCGGGCACCACGGCGGCGTCCAGCTGAAGCTCGCCGTCCAGTATCAGCTCCGGGGCCATCTGGTGGGCCAGCTCCGCGGCGGTGCGCACCTTGTCCACCAGCTCGTGCTTGGCGCTCCCCTTGGTGGAGAAGGACAACAACGCCACTCTGGGCTCGTCGATGCCGCACAGGGTGCGGGCGGACTCCGCGGAGGCCACGGCGATGGAGGCCAGCTCCTCGGCGGTGGGATTGGGCATCACCGCGCCGTCGGAGAAGATCATCACGCCCTCATGGCCGATGGCGGGGTTGGGGAACTCCATCACGAAGGCGGCGGACACGGTCTTGTATCCGGGCTTGGTGCGGATGATCTGCAGGGCCGGGCGAAGCATGTCGCCGGTGGAGTGCACCGCGCCGGACACCAGCCCGTCCGCGTCCCCCATCTTCACCATCATGATGCCGTAATACATGGGATCCTTCACCATCTCGTCGGCCTTTTCCGGGGTAACGCCCTTGCTCTTGCGAAGCTCGTAGAGCACCTCGGCGTAGGCGGGGGCGTTCTGGCTCGTCTCCGGGTTCACGATCTCGATGCCGGTGATGTCCGCGCCGGTCTCACGGGCCGCGGCGCATACCTTCTCCTCGTCCCCCAGAAGCACCACGTCCGCGATGCCCTCTTTTTTGCAGATGGCGGCGGCCTGCACGGTGCGCTTCTCGTCCCCCTCGGGGAGCACGATCCGCTTCATATTGGCCTTGGCCTTTGCCTTGATCTTTTCCACGATTCCCATATTTCACATCTCCTTTTCCGCGTCCCGGCCGAATACCTCCCACTCGGTGAGCGCCGGGAAGGCCGAGGGGTCGTCGCTTTTGACCATTCTCTCCAGCCGGAGCCACCGCACCCTGTGTTTCCCCAGGGAGATAAACTGCCTCTCCCCCGTTTTCTCAAGAGGGAAGCCCGTTTCAAATCCGTCTGAGAGCACCACGTGCCCCTCCGTCCAGTAGGCGTCGTGGGGGAAATCCGCCCGCAGGGTCAGGGCCATTTCCTCGATCTCCACCTCCCGGCCCATATCGAGCAGGCACCAGGCGTCCTCCCGGGCCCCTATGCCCCAGCTCTGATAGGGCCATTCCCCGTGGAAGGTGTTGAGCCGCATGCCGTCGATCACGTTCCGGGCGCAAAAGCAGGCCTCGTTGCGGGTCTCCACGTTGGCGGTGCAGTGGGGGTAAAAGTCGGTGTCGCCCCTGAGGTCCGCCGGGTTTCCGGCCAGATTGCGCCGGGAAAGGAGCTCTTCTTTCGTCATGGCCCGGGCCCATATCACGTGCCGCTTCGCCTCGAATGCCCCCGGCGCGTAGGAGAGCCGGTGCTCGCCCGCGGGCACCGTCCAGGTCATCGTGCCGCTGGGCGCGTACACCTCTCCCCGGGGCATGGCCTGATCCATCTGCGCATACATATGCCGGCTCCCAGAGATGACCACCCTGTCCCCCGGCTCATAGGCCCGGTCCACGCACAGCGCGGCTTCCATATCTCCCCCGGCGCTGGCCAGACAAGCGCCGACGCCTGAATACACTTCAATACAGATCATATTGCCTCACATCCACAGCATGGGATCGGTGCCGTTGAGCTTGCCCAGCGCCTCCGCCAGGAAGTAGTCGCCGTATATGATGTTGGCGTGGCGGCCCGCGCCGTCGTCGTGATAGCTGGCGGTGCAGTGGGTCAACACGCCGCACTTCTCGTCCGTCCAATCGCTGCAGTGCTCCAGCAGACCGTCCACCAGCCGGACGCCCGCGTCATGATAGGCCGTATTTCCGCTCTCCTTGGCCAGCTCCATCAGCCCGCAGGCCCCGATGGCTCCGGCCAGATTGTCGATGCGCACCTCGTCCTTGGGCTGGCAGAAGTCGCTGTCGGTGAGGCCGTCGGGCCGGATGTGATCGATAAAATAGCCCGCGATCCTCTCCGCCGCCTCCAGATACCGCTTGTCCCCGGTGTTTTTGTAGGCCAGCGTGAAGCCGTACAGGCCCCAGGCCTGGCCCCGGCTCCAGCTGCTGCCCAGGGCGTAGCCCTGACCGCCGTGCTCCCGCACCCGCTTGCCGGTCTCCGGGTCGAACTCTATGATGTGGCTCACGGACCCGTCGGGCCGGAAAAACTCCCTCAGGGTGGTGTCCGCGTGGATCCGGGCCACCTTGGCAAACCGGGGATCGCCGGTCTGGCGGGACGCCCAGAAGAGGATGGACAGGTTCATCATGCAGTCTATGATGGCGTAGCCCCTGGCGTTGTCCCCGTCCCAGGCCCGTATAAAGCCTTCGGGGTTGAACCGGCCCATGAGCAGGCTGGCGGCATGCAGCACGTCCACCCGGCCCTGCTCGCTGCCGGTGATCTTATAATCCCCGCCGCAGGAGATCAGGTACATAAATCCCACGTCGTGATTGAGGTCCACGTACCGCCTGAATTCCGCGGTCAGCAGATCCTGCGTCCGCCTGGCCTCCTTTACGAAGGCCTCGTCGCGGTCGGCGGAGTACAGCTGCCACATCAGCGCCGGCCAGAAGCCGCCGGTCCACCAGCTGTTGCCGGAGTACGGGGCGGTGTACCATTTGCCGTGCTCGCTGTAGTAGGGTATGACGCCCATTTCCGCCGCCTGCGCCATGGTGCGGAGATATTTGTCCGCCATCTTTTTGGCGGCGTCCTGATACGGGTTGCTCATGGGTGTGTCCTCCTTTTAATATGTGATTTTGAATTCCGCCGTTGGGGCTCCGCCGTCCTCCATGGTCACCTTCAGCCTCCAAAGGCTGCCGGGGAACGTGGCGGCCATCCGCTCGTCCGTCACCTGTACCTCCTCCGCCAGGGCCCTGGCCCCATCGGGCAGTGCCATGCGAAGTCTCCCGAACTCCACTGTGCCCTCCCGGACGGCGGGCTCGTGCCGGAGCATAAACACCCAGGTCACTTCCCCGGGCCCGTTCATATCTCCCTCGTCCCGGACGGTCAGGCCCGCTTCATTCAGCTCCAGCGTCCGCGTCCACCTTTTCGCGCCGCAGGAGGGATCATAGGCTCCGGCCATGTCCAGCCGCAGGCCGTCCGGCAGATACTCCGTATCCCTGGCGGCATATTCCGCCCCGGGTCTTTGCTCCTGCCCCCGGATCAGGGGCACGTTGTGATAGGCGGAGCGGGTGTTCCACAGGGTGTACCGTTCGCTTGAGAAGGTCTTGGCGGTGTAGGTCATGTTCCCCGCGTCCACGATCTGGGGCTCGCCGCCCTCGCAGAGTATAAAGGAGCCCACGTCGTTGTGGTTGTGGCTCTCCCCGTTGTGGCCTCCCTTGGCCGCCAGAATCATCTCTCCCCGGCGTACCACCCGCACCTGAAGATCAGGAAGCCAGGTATCCTCCGGGGCCTTTTTCTCCCCTGCCTGCGCGCGCGGACGGAACAGCTCCTTGAGCATCCTGGAAAAGTGGGGCACATCGCTCAGCTGTTTCCCCGCCTCGCCCCGGAGACGCGCGCCCATGGCCGCCAGGGACTGATCTCCCATCCTTTCCCCGGCGTACTGGATCCGCTCCCCGGATATATAGGGCCTGGCGTCGCAGTCGGCGAAGTTCACAAACCACCCGCCGCCCAGCTCCACCCGGGCGGGGAAGAGGAGGATGTTGTGCACCTTTTCCACGTGCCAGAAGGTCATAATCCCGCCCGTCACGGTCTCAAACAGCTCCAGGCAGTCCGCCAGGGCTCCGCCCGCCATGTTCCAGTATCCCGCGCCCTCGTCGCAGCCGCCGTCCTCCGGCACCACGTCGAGCCATCTGTCCAGCATGCCGCAGGCCCGGGTGAGAAGGCCGGACAGGGCCTCCCGGCCCATGCCCCTCAGGCACGCCGTGAGCATCACGTTCGACACGATCCAGGGCGTCCAGTTGCACAGATCCTTCCGGATAAAGCCCATCCACCAGAAGGTGTCGTCCTCCATAAAGGGCGTGAGGATCCTTTTGTCCAGCTCCCTGTGGATCCTCTGCCTGAGCATGGGCGTGACGGCGTCCAGCGCCTCCCCGCACAGGCTCTCCGTCAGGCTCAGTATCATGCCGGTCTGGGCGGAAAACAGGTCGATATAGGGCCTGTCCCCGTCGGGCAGGGGATACTCCGAGGGCTTGGGCGCGCCGGGTATGGGGTTTACGTTGTGGGCGGATATGACCCAGCTGGTCTCCTCGCTGATCGCCCACACCCCGTCGATGATCTCGTCCAGGGCCTCCTCATGTCCGGCGCAGTACGCCGCCACCGCCGCGCACAGCTTGCGCCGCCGGAAAAAATAGGACTCCCCGTCGGCCTTCCGGCTTCCGTTTCGCACATAGGCCAGAAAACCCGTGGCCAGGCGGACGGGATAGGGCTTATCCCGAAATCCGGCCCACAGGGCTTCTATGCCGCCTGTCGCCTCCTCCCCCAGCCCCCGCCAGGCGTCCCTGTCGCCCGCGGGCGGGAAAAAGACATACGGCCCCGCCTTCAGCGTCTGCATAAAAGGATGCTCCCTCAGATATTCCGAAAACACGGCGTATCCTCCCTTTATTGATTCTGATTTATTGTACAACAATTTCTGCCATTGCGCAAGGGTTTTTCCGCCGGGTGACAGTTCTGTGACAGAGTATGTGCTATACTCTGTCCATACGATGAACGCACCCCATGAAGGAGGAAAAAACCATGCTGATCGCCGCCGCGCTTTTGATGGCCGCACTGATCGTCGTCTGCTCCCTGATCCCCCCTTCCGCCCCCGGTCAGGCCCGGAGAGCCCTGTGACAGATGTGTGACACGCCCTGTGATACAATACGATCAAACAAACGAGAGAACCTGCCACGCAGGATATAAGGAGGATATGAAAATGACCCGCATGCAGATGATGAAGGATGACAAAGCCGCCATGACCCGCACCGACCGCAAAAACGGCCTTCTGGCCCGTTTTATCGCCCGCATACTGGAAAGCGCCGCCTCTGACAGCATCGACTACACGGTGGACGGCCTTCTCCCCTGCTGCGCGGACGCCTTCAGCGTGATGCCCCACGAAATGGATCTGGAGCTGGCCCTGTGCTGAATGATATCCTTCTTTTCGC
>CADAGW010000033.1 GCA_902787475.1 uncultured Eubacteriales bacterium | reverse complement strand
CGAAACGCGGCGAAGAGAGCCCAATGAGCAAAGGAGCTTTTGAATATACGGATTTCAAAAGCGACTATTGCGAATTGAGGGTCGCGCAGCGCCCAGCGTCTCCCTATCGTAACCCCTCCATGGCTTGCTCAAAGGCTTCGGCGAGGCGGGGGGCGCAGTCGGGACCTACGGAGTTGGTCTCCTCGTAGTGGTCCTCGCCCCGCTGGTCCGTGACCCGCTCAAAATAGGGGACGGTGGGGTGGACCAGGTAGTCGGAGGGGGGAACGATATAGCCCAGCTCGTCGTCGCAGAGGCCCACGATGAGCAGGGCGGAAGCGCCGTACTCTGTGGCGATATCCAGAAGGGGGCGGGGATTGACGCCCTCCGGATTGGCGGAGCCGTAGGCCTCGCCGGTGACAAGCTCCGGGAACAGCTCGCCGGGCAGGAGGGCCAGCGCCACGTCGTCCAGAAGCAGGGCGGACAATTCCGTGGACACCGCCAGACCCGTGGCGCTCTGGGCGGTGGAGGCGTGATGGCCCAGTATGCCCAGCACCTTGTACAGGGCAAAGACGGCGTTGTCCAGGGGCACGTCGAAGGGGACGGTGGCGTGGGCGAGACGGGGATGAAGGATCCGCTCGGCGTCGGGGGTGATGGCGTGAACATAGTCCGCCAGCTTCCGGGCGGTGACCTCCATGTTCTCGACGGCCCTGGCCCCGGAGGCGGGCACGAACTCCCGGGTCATCACCAGGCCGCCGATGGCGCCGGGGAAAAACTGGGCGTCGTCGCCGGTCTCGGAGAGCACCAGGTCGCACAGGGCGCCGGGGTAGTCCCGGCTCAAAAGGCGGTTGCCGCCCCGAAGGGACTCCGCGTGGGCCCCGAAGAACAGAAGGCGCAGGCCGTTTTCGCCGTTTTCCGGCTCAAAGCGGAGCTGGTATAGGGTCTCGTCCGTGACGTAGGGAAAGCGGGAGTCCCGGTACATGCCCCGGGTGAGGACGGCGCCGTAGCAGAGGCGTCCGCTCCGGCGGGAGGACAGGGCATCCTGGGCCGCCTTGGCGCAGGCGGAGACCATGGCGTCCATGTACAGGTCGTTTTTGCCGTCCCGGCCTATGGGGCCCCACAGGCCCAGGGTGTCCGCCCCGGCGTGGGTGTGGGTGGCGTATACGTGGACGCGGGCGCAGCCGGGGATGGGGCCCACGGCGTCCCGGATCCGGTTGACGGCGCTCCTGTCCAGGCCCACGCAGTCCACGCCGATGAGGAGCACGCCGTCGCCCCCCGCGTCCAGCCAGGTGGCACGGGCCTGGCACACGTCGTGAATGCCCTGCACCGTTTCGCCATTGTGGTAGCCCGCGATGTAGAGGGGCTGGGGGCTGTCGGGATCCGGCGGGAAGTCACAGACGCCGAAGCCGAAGCGCCACAAATCCTCCTGGCCCCGGGCGGGGAGGAGGGACAGAGCCAGAAGGAGGACAAGGAGAAGGCACAGGGACTTTTTCATGGCGGTCACTCCCTTGGGGGTCGGTCCTGGGTGGGCTCGGCGGGCCGGGCCTCCTCCGGAGAGGGGGCCTTTTCCAGGGTGAAGGTGAAGCTGGTGCCGGAGGGGCCGGAGGAGCAGGTGATGTCCTGGCCGTGCTGCTCCAGTATCTTTTTGACGATGGACAGGCCCAGGCCCGTGCCCATGCCGGAGGTGTGGGCCTTGTCTGCCTTGTAGAACCGGTCGAATATGTAGGGCAGATCCTCGGCGGAGATGCCGATGCCCGTGTCCTGGACGGTGACGACGGCCTGCTTGCCGGCGGAGTGGGTGTGTATGGTGAGTTTGCCGCCCTCGGGGGTGAACTTCACCGCGTTGTCCACCAGATTGGTGGCCACCTGGGTGATCTGGTCCGCGTCCGCCCGGACGAAGCACTGGGGGTCGGTGAAGTCGATGTTCACGTCGATGCCCTTGTTCTCTATGCGCTGTTCAAACTTGAAGAGGACGGTCAAAAGCAGGTTGTTGACGTCGAAGGCGGTTTTGTTGAGAGGCCGCTGGCCGGACTCGTATTTGGACAGGTCCAGGAGGGTGTTGACGAGCTTGGTGAGCCGCTGGGACTCGGACAAAACGATCTCCAGGTATTTGTCGTGCTCGGACTGGAGAATGGTGCCGTCCAGCATGCCCTGGCAGTAGCCCTGTATGCAGGTGAGGGGGGAGCGGAGCTCGTGGCTCACGTTGGCCACGAAGGAGCGGCGGCTTTCCTCCAGCTTCGACAGATCCTCGGCCATGGCGTTTATGGACTGGGCCAGCTGGGCCATGTCGTCGTGGCCGTGGACCCGGGCCCGGGAGGCCAGATTGCCCCCGGCGAAGTCCGCCACCACCTGCTGGATCTCCTTGACCGGGCCGGACTGGCGGCGGGCGATGGCGTAGGACAGGGCCACGCCGAACACCATGGCCACCAGGGAGCCGATGCCGCTGTAGCGGAGAATGTCGGAATAGTCGGCGATCATCTGGTGCACCGACACGTGAAGGAGCACGGCCCCCTGCACCTGGCCGCTCCAGTCGGTCCAGGGCACGCCGATGGTGACCACCGAGTCGCCCAGCTGGCTGAAAAGGCCCCGAACAGTGATCTCGCTGCCCTCCAGCACCCGGTAGATCTGGGCCACCGCCTCCTGATCGGAGAGGGTGGACACGCTGGCGGTGTTTTCGCCGAAGCTCATGAGCATGCCGTTTTGGCGAAGCAGCCACACGTCCGCGCCGTAATCGTTTCGAAGCTCGGACAGCTTGTCCCGGATGTTGCCGCTGATCAGGGAGGCGTCCCGCCAGATGATGATGGAGTCGGACTGGCGCATCAGTTGGGCGAAGTCCCGGGCCTGCAGGCGCAGCTCGTTTTCAAGGGCGCTCTGTCTTTCGCCCCTCACCAGTATGACCATGACGCCGGTGAGGATCAGGGCGGTGATGAGCAGGGCCGCGGTGATCACCAGAAAGAGCCGGCGGAACAGGGAGTTTTTGACATACCGCTCCCCTTTGGAGAAAAGAGACATTTACTTGACCTCGAATTTATAGCCTACGCCCCAGACGGTTTTGATGCTCCAGCCCATTTCCTCGCCCTTGGACAGCTTGTCCCGGAGGCGCTTGACGTGTACGTCCACGGTGCGGGAGTCGCCGAAGAAGTCGTAGCCCCAGACCTGCTCCAGCAGCTGCTCCCGGGTGAACACCGCGCCGGGATGGCTGGCCAGGAAGTACAGAAGCTCCAGCTCCTTGGGGGGCATTTCGATGGGCCGGCCCAGGAAGGTGACGGTGTACTGGCTGATGTTCAGGGTGAGGCCCGGGAAGGACAGCTCCTTTTCCGGGGCGTCGGTGGTCTGGAAGCGGCGGAGCACCGCCTTGATGCGGGCCACCAGTTCCTTGGTGTCGAAGGGCTTGACGATGTAGTCGTCGGCCCCCAGCTCCAGGCCCAGCACCTTGTCGAAGGTCTCGTCCTTGGCGGTGAGCATGATGATGGGGATGTTGGAGACCTTGCGGACCTCCCGGCAGACCTGCCAGCCGTCGATTCCGGGGAGCATCACGTCCAAAAGGATCAGATTGGGCGGGGCGGACTTAAAGAGCTTTAGGGCCTCGTCGCCCCGCTGGGCCTGCACCACGTCGAAGCCCTCCCTGGTCAGATACAGGTTGATCAGCTGGAGGATATTGGGATCGTCGTCCACGATCATGATCTTTTGCTTGTTCATGTGCCGTCTCCTTTATTTGAGGGTGACCACCGTCACGCCGTCCTCGCCCTCGCCGTATTTGCCAAGCCGATATTCGGCCACGGAGGGGTGCTTGCGCAGGTGCTCCTGTATGCCGCTTCTCAGGACCCCCGAGCCCTTGCCGTGGATGATCTGGACGGTGTTCTGGGAGTTGAGTATGCAGGAGTCGATGTAGCGATCCACCTCCTCGATGGCCTCGCTGAGGCTCATGCCCCGCACGTCCACCTCCATGGAGGCGGCGCGGGGCGCCAAGGTGACGCTTCCGCCGGAGGAGCGCTTCTTTTTCTCCGGCTCCTGGCCCTGGGCCCGGCGGAGCTGGGACACGTGCACCTTCCACTTCATCACGCCGGCCTGCACGGTGGCCTCGCCCTTGGCGTCGGGCAGGGACACCACGGTGCCCCGGACGCCGGAGGTGGCGATCTGCACCGTCTCGCCGATCTTCAGGTCCTTGGGGGGCTCCTGGGAGATGGGGGAGGCCAGGGCGTCGGTCATTTCGTCCAGGGTGCCCTGCATGCGGCCCCGGAGGGCGTTGAGTTCGTGCTCCCGGAGGGTCACGCCGTCGTTGTTTTTGGCCTTTTTCAGCTGGGAGATGATCTCCTCGGATTCCCGCTGGGCCCGGATCAGCAGGCGGCGGGCGTCCTCCTTGGCCTTTTTGATGTAGCTTTCCCGCTGCTCCTCCATCTTCTTTTGCAGGGCCTCGGCTTCCCGGTAGGCCTTGGCGGTCTCCGCGTGGGCCTGCTCGGCCAGCTGGCGCTCCTTTTCGGCCACCTTGCGGTGGTACTCCGCGTTGGCGATCACGTCCTCGAAGTGGACCTGCTCGTGGGAGAGGCGGGCCCCGGCGTCCCGTATGATGTCGGCGGGGAGGCCCAGCTTTTTGGAGATCTCAAAGGCGTTGGACTTGCCGGGCACGCCCACGAGGAGGCGGTAGGTGGGCCGGAGGGTCTCGATGTCGAACTCCACCGCTGCGTTTTCCACCCCCTGGGTGGACAGGGCGTAGGCCTTAAGCTCCGCGTAGTGGGTGGTGGCCAGGGTGTCGCAGGAGAGCGCGCGGAGGCGCTCCAGGATGGATATGGCCAGGGCCGCGCCCTCGGTGGGATCCGTGCCCGCGCCAAGCTCGTCGAAGAGGGCCAGGGACAGGGGGGTGACGGATTTGAGGATGGACACGATATTGACCATGTGGGAGGAAAAGGTGGACAGGCTCTGCTCGATGGACTGCTCGTCGCCGATGTCGGCGAACACCTCGTCGAACACGGGCATTTCCGTGCCGTATTTGGCGGGGAGCTGGAAGCCGGCCTGCATCAGCAGGGCGAACAGGCCCACGGTCTTGAGCGTCACGGTCTTGCCGCCGGTGTTGGGGCCGGTGACGATGAGCTGGCGCACGTCGCCGCCCATTTCAAGGGAGATGGGCACCACCCGGTTCGGGTCGATGAGGGGGTGGCGGCCCTCTATGATCTTGATCTTCCGGTCCTCCCGGATCTTCACCTCGCAGCAGCGGTGGGACGCGCCCCAGCTGGCCCGGGCGAATATCATGTCGATGTCGGCCATGATGTCCAGATTATTCTGGACGCCGTCGGAGATGGGGGACAGCTTCATGGTGAGGGCGCGGAGGATCCGCTCGATCTCCTGCTGCTCCTTGGAGAGCCACTGCTTTAAGTCGTTGCCCGTCTCCACCACGGACATGGGCTCTATGAACAGGGTGGCCCCGGTGGCGGACTGATCGTGCACCAGGCCGGGCACGAACTGCCGGGCCTCGGCCTTGACGGGCAGCACGTAGCGGCCGTTGCGCATGGTGACGATGGCGTCCTGCAGATACTTGCTGGTGGTGGGGCTGTGTACGAAGGCGTTGAGCTTTTCCTTGACCCGCTCGTTGCACTGGCGGATGTGGCGGCGGATGTCCGCCAGCTCCGGGCTGGCGTGGTCGCTGATCTCGTCCTCGGAGAGGATGGCGTCGAATATCTCCTCCTCCAGGGGCCGGTCGGTCAGCAGAGAAGAGGCCCGGGCGGTGAGATAGGGGGTGTCCTCCCGGTCGGTGACGAGGCTCCCGCGGAGGGACCGGGCGGCCCGCAGGCTCTCGGCGCAGGCCAAAAGGGCCTTGGCGCTGAGGGTCGCTCCCACGGCGGCCCGCTTTACGTATTCGCTCACGTCCTCGAAGGCGGGCACGGGGGCGGCGCCGGTGTAGCGGGTGATGACGGAGGCCTCCTCCGTTTCCGCCTGGCGCTTTTTGATCTCGGATATGTCGTTTACCGGCATGAGGGCCCGCATGCGGGCCTGGCCCGGCTCGGAGGCGCACAGAAGGGCGGCCTCCTCCCGGATCTTGTGAAATTCCAGTACGCGAAGGGATTTATCCTGCATAGCGATCCTCGATTCCTGTGGTATTCATGAAAAAATCGCCTTCCTTGCCGAAAGACGATTTGGAAGGTCTATTCCGCCTGGGTCTGGAAGCGGGCGCGAAGGCGCTCCAGCTCCTCCCGGGTCTGGGACAGCTCCTTGCGCAGGCGGGCGTTTTCGTCGTGGGCCTTCAGTAGGTCGTCCGCGATGCTCACGGAGGTGAGCACGGCCAGCTGCTGGCTGGGCAGGCGGGTGGCCAGCTCCAGCTCGGTGATCTTCCGGTCCACATAGGAGGCCACCCGGCGCACGTATTCCTCGCTGTCGTAGCCCGAGAGGGTATAATCCTTGCCCGCGATGCGGACGGTGGTACGAATCTTTTCCACGAAAATGCCTCCCCGGGCCGTCTATTTGACGACGCCCTTTTTGAGAATGATGTTGGCGTAGAGGGCGCTCTCGCCGCTGGCCACGATGGCGTAGGCCTTTTTGGCCCGCTCGTAGAAGGCGAAGCGCTCGATCTTTTCGATGGCGAAGTCGCCCTCCCGCTGGCGGATGATCTTTTCGTATTCCGGCCAGATGGTGGGCTCATAGCTGTCGCCCGGGGCCACCGCCATCAGCGCCACGGGGGCGTCCACGTAGGTGTCCAGGGGGAACAGGCGCAGTATGCCGTCCAGTATTTCGCAGACCCCGTGGCCGTCCAGGCGGACGAGGCGCTGGGCGCAGCTGGCGGCGGGGAAATTGCCGTCGCCTATGACCAGCTCGTCGCCGTGGCCCATCTCCATGAGGATCTTGAGAAGCTCGGGGGAGAGTACGGAAGAAATGCCTTTGAGCATGGTTCTGCCTCCTTATTCGGCGTAGCGGATCAGGCGTCCTGCGCTGACCACGAAGCTGTAGGCGTCATCGTCTATGGACACGCAGCAGCTGTTGTCCCCGTCCACGGCCATCAGGCCCAGCCGGTACCAGCCGTCGGGCAGGTCGTGGGCGTCGATGGCTCCGGCGAAGCAGGCCAGATCGCTTTCCAGACCCGTATTGTTCTCCACCGGCCAGGTGTCGTATACGTAGGCGGCCCGGCCGTTGGCCAGGGCGGCCACCAGATAGTACTGGGCGGTCTGGGAGGAGATGTCCGAGGCGGAGAGGTAGGCGGAGAGGGACAGCACGCCATCGCCGGGCTTGAACTCCAGCATGCCGTAGGTGGCGCCCTCGGTCTGGGCGGGCACGCTCATGCCCTCCATGCGGCTGGAGAGGGTGCGCAGGGGCTCCTGGGCGGGCTCTTCCGTGGGCTCCGGCTCGGGTTCCTGGGTGGGGGTGATCTCCGTCTCCGCGCTGCCGTCCGGCTGGGCCTGGGGCTCGTCGGTGGGCTCCGGCTGGGGCTCGGCGGTATCTTCCGCCACGGGCTCGTCCCCAGTGTTTTCAGGCTCGGGCGTGGGCTCGTCCCGGGGCTCCTCCGGCGCGTCGGTGGCTTCGATCTCCACAGGGGGCTGGGTGGTCTCGTCCACAGGCTCTGCGGTGGGTTCGGGAGTTGCCTCGCTTTGGGGTTCGGGGGTGGACACCACCAGGGCCGGATCCAGCGTGGGCTCGCCTATGGGTGTGGCCACGGGCACGATGCCCTCGGAGGGCGTCCGGTCATATTCCTGCACAAAAAGATACAGCCCGGCGACAATGATAAAAACGATGAGCAGGCCGATAATAAATTTGAGTATGGCACGGCCCTTTCCGCCTCTTGTATTATGCATGGTCACATCTCCTTGCATAGTTTCATCCATATTCTATTGTAGCAGATTTCCGCGGGAAATGCAATATGGGCGGATAAGTTTATTGAGAAATGAAAGGATTACAGCGGGATGGGATCAAATAAGGCCGGGATCTGGCCGTGGGGCACGTCGGGCATGAGGAGTCTGGCGTGGGCCTCCGTCCACATATCCTCGGGCGCGCGGGTAAAATCATGAAGGTGGGTAAAGAGCACCCTTTCCGCTTCGATGTCATGGAAGAAGCGGGCGGCCTTGCTCCGCCAGGGCTCGCAGGGCAGGTTGAGGGCGTTGCCCCGGCCCAGCCACACGTGGGCCATGAGAAGATTGGGACGGCGGAGGGGGAAGGGGCAGGTGTAGTCCCGAATGTCGCCGGGGAGGGCGACGGTGCGTGCGGGCGTCTTGACCCAGTAGCCCACCTCCTCCACGCCGATGTCCGTGCCCTCGTCCAGGTGGCGGGCGGGGAGGACGGAGACGGAGATGTTTTGAAGGGTCACCTCATCCCCGGCGGACACGAGGACGGCGCGGGGCAGTGTTTCGATGCCCGGCAGGAAGGCGGGGGCCACGACCTGGGCCCCCTGGGCGGCCAGGCGGGTGAGGGTGGGCAGGTGGTAGTGGTCGGGGTGGGAGTGGGTGACCAGCACGAAGGACAGGCCGGGAATGTCCGGAAGGGTATAGACCTGGTGGGCCGGGTCCACGGCCCAGAGTACGCCGTTGGTCTTAAAGAGGTAGCTGGCGTGGGAGATGAGGCACACTCCGTCCCCGGGGAGGGCCATGAGGCGGCGGCGGGCGGATTCCACATCCTGCTGGTACATATCATCCTCCAAAATACGCAAAAACGGAGCCTCCGAAGAAGCTCCGTATGCGGATCGAGTGATTATTCCGCGGCGGGCTCGGCCTCTACGCGGGGGTAGATGCTGACCTGCTTTTTGTCCTTGCCCTTGCGCTCGAAGCGGACGATGCCGTCCAGCTTGGCGTAGAGGGTGTCGTCATCGCCGATGCCCACATTGTGGCCGGGATGGATCACGGTGCCGCGCTGGCGCACCAGGATGTTGCCCGCCAGCACAAACTGACCGTCGCCGCGCTTGACGCCCAGGCGCTGCGCATGGGAGTCGCGGCCGTTACGGGAGCTGCCCATACCTTTTTTATGGGCGAAAAGCTGTAAATTCATCATCATGAGATGGCCTCCATTTCCTGCTGATAAGCCGGACATGATCCGGATACTGTCGTTGTATGGCCCGAAGCCCGGCCTGGGCGGCGGCGAGCATGACGCCCGCGTCGTGGCGGCTGGTCTCGGGAAGGGACGGGGGAAGCTGGCAGGATAAAAACCCGCTTTCGTCATTCTGCTGCACCTGGGCGTCTATATGCAGCACGGAGGTGATGCCTTCGCAGGCGGTCTCCAGTATGCCGGACACGGCGGCGCAGACGATGTCGCTTCCCGATTCCGCATATCCCGCGTGCCCATGGGCCCGAAAGCCTATGAGGCCCGCGTCCGCATTGTAGAATACGATACGGATCATGCCTGGATGGAAGTGATCTCCACCTTGGTATAGGGCTGACGATGGCCCTGCTTTTTGCGCTCGTTCTTCTTGGCCTTGTACTTGTAGACCACGATCTTGGCGGCCTTGACCTGGCCCAGAACCTTGCCTTCCACGGCGGCGCCGGACACGGTGGGCGTGCCGATGACGGCGGCCTCGCCGTCCTTGGCGACCATGAGCACATCAAACTTCACGTTGGCGCCTTCTTCTACGTCGAGCTTCTCCACGTAGACCACATCGCCCTGCTGAACGCGGTATTGCTTACCGCCGGTCTGGATAACAGCGTACACTCTTTGTGCACCTCCACAATTCTCGCCGGGCGTCGGGCACGCATAGCGTTTGAGCCCACCCCGAGCGGATTCTTATTTATTATACACGTCAATGAAGCCTGTGTCAATACGGAAAAACAGAACTTAAAGCCGCTTTTACACGATGCGCAGCAGCATGGTGTTCTGCTCGTCCATCTCCACCACCAACAGACGCTCCTTTTCCAGCCGCTTCATCACCTCGGAGAAGCGCTTGAAGCCGATCTGCTTTTCGGTGAAGTCGGGGTAGTCCTCGCAGATGGCGGCCTTGAGGATGGAGGGGTTGACCCGGTCGAAGCCGTCCTGCTTGAAGCGGGCCAGGTACTCCCGGAACACCTCCACCCAGTTGGACTTGGTGAGCTTGCGCTCGGGCTGGGCCGAGGCGGTGGTGGCGATCATGAGAGAGGAATCCTGGGTCCAGCTCTTTAATTGGGGATTGTTGGACACCACCAGCTGCACGAACTTGCCGAAGGTGGCGCAGCCGTAGTTGCGCTCGTTGAAGTCCGGGCGCAGCCGGGAGAGGGTGTCCTTGAGCTCGCTGGCGTACATCTGGTCCTCGTCCTGGTCGGCCAGTATCTTTTCGATCTGGGCGCTGACCTCCTCCAGGGAGTCAAACTCCGAGGCGGGGGCGGGCTTGGGCGCGGGCTTCACCGTGGCCACGGTCTCCAGGAACAAAAACTCGCTGCAGGCCCGGATGAATATGTCGCTGGCCACTTCCGAGCGGGATATGCCAAGCACGAACTTGCCCAGGCTCTTTAATTTGCCCACCAGGGGCATATAGTCGCTGTCGCCGGAGACGATGCAGAAGCTGTCGATGAGGGGGTTCTGATAGGCCACCTCCATGGCGTCTATCACCAGCTGGATGTCCAGGGAGTTTTTTTGGTTTTTGCCGTAGCGCAGGGACGGCACCACGGAAAAGGTGTTGGAGAGGAGACATTCCTTCAAATTGCTGTATCGGTCGGTGTAGCCGTACACCTTGCCGATCAGTATGTCGCCCCGTATCTTCACCTTTTCGATGACGTTGTTGAGTATGGATTCCTTCGCGCCCGCGTTTTCCAGATCCACGAACACGGCGAAATGGGGTTTGGTCATGGGGTTATTTCTCCTTTTTTGGTGCGCGCCTGGGGGCGGGGCGGGCCTTGGGGGCCTCGCGCTCGAACACCACGCCCGGCGCGCGGTCGGCCGATTCCACCAGGAAGGCGGAATAGCGGCGGATGCTGTCCATAAATTTCTGGGCCCGTATGGCGGGGTCCTGGGAATGGGCCATGCGGGAGAGGGCCCGCTCCCACTTGCCGGTGGTCTCCGGGGAGGAGATCTCCCGGGGCACGGCGGATATGAGCTTGTCCCCTTTGGGGGTGGACTCTATGGCCTTGCCCGAGCGGCGGGCGTAGCCCATTTCGATGAGCCGCTCGATGATGGAGGCCCGGGTGGCCGGGGTGCCCAGGCCGCTGTCCTTCATGCTCTCCCGGAGGCTCTCGTCGGTGAGGTTCTTGCCGGCGTTTTCCATCAGGCCCAACAGCGACGCGTCTGTCAGCTTTTCCGGGGGCTTGGTCTGCATTTTGACGGACTTGACGGAGGAGACCTTCCGCTTGTCGCCTGCCTCAAGGGCCGGCAGGTCGCCCGCCTCCTTGCGGCTCTCCGGCTCCGCCCGCCGCCAGCCCTTGTCCACGCTCCGGGTGCCGGAGGAGCGGAACATATGGCCTTCCACCTCGGTGACCGCCTTGGCCGATTCGTATATATAGTCGGTCATGTGGGCGCTGAGGGTGCGGCGGCAGATGAGGTCGTAGACCTTCTTCTCCATGTCCGTGAGGGCAGGTGCCCTTCGGCCCGTGGGCACGATGGCATGGTGGTCGGAGATCTTGGCGTCGTCGTAGATCCGGGCGGGGGTGGGAAGGCCGCGCCCAAGCACCTCCCGGGCCAGAGGGGCCAGATCTCCCTCCAGAGAGGAGAGGCAGGTCTTCATCTTGGAAACCATGTCGTGGGGCAGGCAGCGGCTGTCGGTGCGGGGATAGGTGATGAGCTTGTGCCGCTCGTAGAGGGCCTGGGCGATCTCCAGGGTCTTGGCCGCGGAGAGGCGGAAGAGGCGGTTGCACTCCCTTTGAAGGGTGGTCAGGTCAAACAGCCTGGGCGGTGCCACCCGCTTTTCTTCCC
>CADAGW010000032.1 GCA_902787475.1 uncultured Eubacteriales bacterium | reverse complement strand
AGGAAGATGCGATATGGCCATTACCGTGAAGGACATCCGCGAAAAAGATTTCACCAAGCAGGTCCGCGGCTATTCCGTGGACGAGGTGGACGATTTTCTGGACGAGATCGCCTCTCAGATGGAGATGCTCATCCGTGAGAACCGCGCCCTGAATCTGAAGCTGAGCGAGCAGAGCGCCGCCGCGCCCGCGCCCGCCGCCGAGCCCGCCCCCGCGGCTCCCGCCGAGCCCGCCCGGGACGACACCGCCTATTTCCGCAACCTGGAGACCACCCTGCGTGATACCCTGGTCAGCGCCAATCGGGTGGCCGAGGACACCGTGAACGAGGCCAAGAAGAAGGCCGAAGCCCTGGTGGCCGAGGCGCAGGAGCAGGCCGAGAGCATCGTGGCCGACGCCAAGGCCGAGGGCAGCCAGCTGCAGGCGGAGAACGATCTGCTCCGCTCCAGCATGGCCAGCTATCGGGAGAACTTCCTGCGCATCGTCAAGGAGCAGCTGGGCGTTCTCAAGGCCGACGAATCCATACTGGGCTGATGATCTCATGAACAAAGCCCCCGTCTCCCCTGTGGGGCGGGGGCTGTTTGATTTGCGCCGAAAGGGCGCATACTTGGAAGAGAGGCCTACGGATTGCTTCGTCGGCCTAAAAGACCTCCTCGCAATGACGCGAAAAAAGTTGTCGCATCGGGGAACGAAGCGGCGAAACGCCCTTCCATTTGACACTTTGGAGGGAGAACAGCATCAGGACGGAACGCATGCGCAGAATCGTCAACAGGCTCTTTCCGGCGGCATTGGTGGTGGGGCTGGATCAGGGGATCAAGGCCCTGGTCCGGGCCCGGTTTGCCCATGCCGGGCGGGTGACGCTGATCCCCGGGGCACTGGCCATACGGTACGCCGAAAACCGAGGCGCGGCCTTTTCCTTTTTGCAGCAGAGGCCGGGGATCATTATGGCTCTCACCGCCCTTCTTTTGATCCTGGTGGGGGCGTGGCTGTTTGGCAGGAGGGAAAAAAGCCGCGTGACGGCGCTGGGCCTGTCGCTGGTGCTGGGCGGGGGGATCGGGAACCTCATCGACCGGGCCCTGTTCGGATTTGTGACGGATTACGTGGAGGTGCTCTTCGTGCGCTTCGCCATATTCAATCTGGCGGACTGCGCCATATGCGTGGGGGCGCTTTTGTGCGCGGTGAGGGCGCTGAAAAAGGAGGGCCCGTGAAACAGATCAGTCTCATTTGCGACAGGGCCGGGCGGCTGGACGCGGTGGCCTCTCCCCTGGCGGACGTGACCCGGTCCCGGATGGAAAAGCTGATCCGGGAGGGACAGGTGGAGGTAAACGGGAATACAGAGACCAAGCCCTCCCGGAGCGTGGAGATTGGAGACAGCGTGCGCGTGCTGCTTCCCGACCCCGCGCCCACCCACCTGGAGGCCCAGGAGATACCGCTCAATATACTGTATCAGGACAAAGACTTGGCGGTGGTGTACAAGCCCTCGGGCATGACGGTGCACCCCGGGGCGGGGACGCCGGACGGCACCATGGCCAACGCCCTTCTCTGCGCCCTGGACGGGGTGAGCCACGTGGGCGGAGTGGAGCGGCCCGGCATCGTGCACCGGATCGACAAGGACACGTCGGGCCTATTGCTGGTGGCGAAAAACGACAGGACCCACCTGGCGCTCTCCGAGCAGATCGGGGCCCACACGGTGGACAGGGCGTATCTGGCCCTGTGCTACGGACATTTTTCCCAGGAGGAGGGAGAGATCGAGGGGCCCATAGGCCGCAGTCCCTCCGACCGGAAGAAGATGGCCATCGTGGCGGGGGGAAAGCCCGCCCTGACCCGGTACCGGGTGCTGGAGCAGTATGACAAGTGCGCTTTGGTGAAGTGCGTGCTGTCGACCGGACGGACCCACCAGATACGGGTGCACATGACCAGCCGTGGGCACCCCCTCTTGGGCGATCCGGTGTATGGGCCCAAAAAGCCCATATACGACGTGGAGGGGGGACAGCTCCTTCACGCCTTTATGATCGGCTTTACCCACCCGGGCACCGGGGAGAGGATGCGCTTCGAGGCCCCGCCGGAGGAGCGGTTCATAAAGTGGGTATGTAAGCTCCGGGGCGGGCGGGAAAAATCGGCGGACATTCCGGGAATGAATATGGTTTCCGCAGAATCATCCATAAAGGTTTAACCCGCCGGCCTTCACAAATTTACCCTTCCGTACTGTCAAAACGTCCCTCCGTCATGGTATGCTTCATGTACCTGAAAGACGGAGGGAATTTGTATTCATGAGCTTCCTGGAAGGTCTCAGCGACAGCCTCATTCGTGCCATAGAGGATCTGGGCTATGAGCAGCCCACGCCCATACAGGCTTCGTCCATACCGCCCCTGATGGAGGGCCGGGATATGATCGGGCGGGCCCAGACCGGCACCGGAAAGACCGCCGCCTTTGGCATACCCCTGGTGGAAAAGGCGGATCCGGAGGGGCGGTATGTAGGCGCGCTGGTGCTCTCCCCCACCCGGGAGCTGGCCATGCAGACCGCCGGGGAGCTGGCCAAGCTGGCCAAATACAAGCGGGGCGTGAGAGTGGTGTGCGTATACGGCGGCCAGCCCATCGAGCGGCAGCTGTCGGCGCTGTCCATGGGGCCCCAGATCGTGGTGGGCACCCCGGGCCGGGTGATGGATCACATGCGGCGGGGATCGCTGGACTTAAGCCAGGTCCGCACCGTGGTGCTGGACGAGGCGGACGAGATGCTGGACATGGGCTTTCGGGACGACATGGAGGAGATATTGTCCCAGACCCCGGAAAGCCGGCAGACCGCCCTGTTTTCCGCCACCATGCCCTACCCCATATTGATGCTCTCCAGACGATATCTGAAGGATCCCGCCATGTGCCAGGTGGAGAACGCCACGAGGGCAGTGGAGGCCATAGAGCAGAGCTATATAAGCGTGAGGCCCTTCCAGAAAACGGAGCTTCTGGCCCGGCTTCTCATACGGGACAACGTGACCCGGGGACTGATCTTTTGCAACACCAAGCTGGGCGTGGAGCAGGTGGTCACCGACCTTCACAAGCGGGGCTTCAGCGTGGCGGGGCTCCATGGGGACATGCGGCAGATCGAGCGGGACGCCATCATGGGCCGGTTCCGGGGCGGGCTGATCGAGCTGCTGGTGGCCACGGATGTGGCGGCCCGGGGACTGGACGTGGACGATATACAGACGGTGTTCAATTACGATCTTCCCCAGGACGCGGAATGCTACACCCACCGGGTGGGCCGCACGGGCCGGGCGGGGAAGGCCGGACGGGCCTATTCCTTCGTGGTAGGCCGGGAAGTGAGCCGGATGTGGGAATACCGGCGGATGACCGGGGCGAAGATACTGTGCGAGAAGGCCCCCACGCCGGATGACGTACAGAAGGTTCAGCTCAACCGTGTGCTCCAGGAGATCGCCAGCCACGCCGAGATCGCCCACGCGCAGGAGACATACGAGGCGGCCAAGCAGCTGCTCTCCAGCATGGATCCGGAGGTGGCGGCCACGGCCATGCTGTCCATGATCATATCCGCCACCAGCGCACGCATCGACGAAAACGTGGATCTGACCCCGCCGGAGCCGGTGAAAAAGCCTGCCGTGTATCCCTTCCGGCCCTCCCAGCCCCGGTATGGGCAGGGGGGCTACGCCACCGACCGCCGCAGAAGCAATGGGGACGGGGATCGGTATCCCTCCGGCCCCAAGCCCGCCGGGCGGTACCGGACGGGCGGACAGGGCGCGGAGCGCAGGCCGGGCTCAAGGCCCCCTTTCCCCCGCGCTCCCAGAGGAAAAAAGCCGGAATAAAACAGCATAGTCAGGACTGTCGCCCCGGGAAGATGGCGGCAGTCCGTTGTTCATACAGGGAAGGAGGATGTATATGTCATCCAACCAGCCGCTGGCGGACCGGATGCGGCCCAGGACGCTGGAGGAGTTTATGGGACAGAGCCACATCGTGGGGCCGGGCCGGCTTTTGAGGCGGGCCATACAGGCGGACAGGCTGACCAGTTCCATATTCTGGGGCCCGCCGGGCACCGGCAAGACCACGCTGGCCTCCATCATCGCCCGGAGCACCCAGGCGGAATTCGCCCAGCTGAACGCCGTGACCAGCGGGGTGGGCGACGTGCGGGAGGTGATCGCGGAGGCGGAGCAGAGGCTGAGGCTTTACGGACAGAGCACGTATCTGCTGCTGGACGAGTGCCACCGGTGGAGCAAGTCCCAGTCCGACTCCATACTGCCCGCCATCGAGAAGGGGATCGTGCGGTTCATCGGCTCCACCACGGAGAATCCCATGGTGTCCATGACCCCGGCCATCGTGAGCCGGTGCCGCCTGTTCCGGTTTGAGAAGCTGGGCGAGGGCGAGGTGACCGCCCTTCTGCGCCGGGCCATAGCCGACCCGGAGCGGGGCTACGGCCAGATGAATGTGCGGGCGGATGAAGACGCCCTCCGCCACATCGCCCGGGTGGCGGACGGGGACGTGCGCAGCGCCCTAAACGCCCTGGAGCTGGCGGTGGTGTCCACGCCGGTGGACGCAAACGGCCAGGTGCACGTGACGCTGGAGGTGGCCGAGGAGTCCATACAGAGGCCCGCCATGCAGATGGACGAGTCGCTGTATTACGACATGCTCTCCGCGTTTTGTAAATCCCTGCGGGGCTCGGATTCCGACGCGGCGCTGGCCTGGTGCGCCCGGCTCCTCTACGCTGGGGTGGATCCCCGGCTCATCATGCGGCGGGTGATCGTGCACGCCAGCGAGGATGTGGGGCTGGCCAATCCCCTGGCGCTTTTGCAGGCCGTCAGCGCCGGGCAGGCCCTTGAGATGGTGGGACTGCCGGAGGCCAGGATGGCCATGACCCAGGCCATCATCGCCGTGTGCGAGAGCCCCAAGAGCAACAGCGTGGCCGTGGCGCTGGAAAAGTCCGCCGCCGACGCGGAAAAGGGCGGATTTATGAGCGTGCCGGTGCACCTCCGGGACACCCATTATAAAGGAAGCGCCCGACTGGGCTCCGGGGAGGGGTATCTCTATCCCCACGATTTCCCCGGGCACTATGTAAAGCAGGTCTATGCGCCCAAGGAGGCCCGGGGCATGCCCTATTACGTGCCCTCCGACCAGGGGCAGGAGCTGAAGCTGGCCCAGCGGAAGTGGGAGAGGGAGCATATGGAGGATGGAAAGCGGTAGGAATGCAGGGCCCTGGACACGGAGTTGTTAAGAAAACAAAATGTCCATGTTTACATTTTGTTCATACCTGGGAGAAGGAATCCCGGGGGCATACGTCGAATACCATTTACACAAACTGGAAAGAGGGTGTTCCCGATGGATCTGTATGCGCGGAGCCCCAAAATTCAAAACAGGAGTGTAGCGGTATGCGTATCAGCATTGTAAACAAAAATTCCGTATTGTCCGATTCCCTGGAAAGCCGCATCGAAAAAAAGCTGGGCAAGCTGGATAAATTCTTCCCCGAGGATCAGGAGTGCACCGTGCGTCTGGCCCAGGAGCGGGGCGGGCGCAATATCGTGGAAATCACCATTGTGGTGAAGGACGGGACCGTGCTGAGGGCCGAGGAAGTGACCGCGGACATGTACACCAGCCTGGACGGCGCGGTGGACAAGCTGGTCCGGCAGATCCGCAGGCACCGGACCAAGCTTGAAAAGCGGCTCAGGGAGGGCGCGTTCCAGTCCGCCGAGGCCGGAGTGGAAGCCGACGACGAACCCGAGGAGACCGGACGGCTGGTGCGGGTGAAGCGGTTCACTATGAAGCCCATGAGCGTAAACGACGCCATCGCCCAGATGGAGCTGCTGGGCCACAGCTTCTTCCTGTTCACCAACGAGGAGACCAACGGCACCTGCGTGGTGTATCGCAGAAACGACGGCAACATCGGACTTTTGGAGCCGGAAAACGGCTGATCGCCAAAAGTTTTGGATTTGTTCATAGATTCACCATACCCGTATCACAATTATCGGATATGATACTTGTGTCAGGTGACGAGCAACACCTGACACCGTTTCCCCTCATCATGCCCCTCTCTGTTCTGGGTGCCCCGGCAGGCTTGAGCAACTTGCCGGGGTATCCATTTTTGGGAATACCGGTGACAATTGAGACGCGATAGTGTATAATTGGAGCGGAGGGCGTTCCCTTTTGCGGGGAAAGGTGGTATACTACAGCCATCGAATACGTGAGGAGGGATCCCCCATGCCGAATCTGTATGAGCTGTTCCCCGCGGCCAACGCGGCGGCTGGGGCCTGGCTGTCCTCCACCATATTGTGGATCGTGATGCTGGTGATCGGCTTCGCGCTGGTGGTGGTGGAGATCTATCTGCCGGGCTTCGGCGCGCCGGGCATACTGGGCACCCTGCTGCTGATCGGCGGCATCGTGCTGTGCGCCAAGGGCAATATCGTACTGGCGTTGATCCTGATGGGCGTCATCATCGCGCTATTGTGCGTGGTGCTGTCGGTGTCCATCCACTCCGCCTCCAAGGGGAGGCTGCAAAAGTCCAAGCTGGTGCTCCACGAGGCCGAGACGCCCCAGGTGTCTGACCAGGACCTGTCCTATTACGTGGGCAAGACCGGCGTGGCCTGCACGGTGCTCCGCCCCGCGGGCATCGGCGAGTTCGAGGGACTCAAGCTCAACGTGCTCTCCTACGGGGACTTCATCGGGGAGGGCGAAAGGATCACCGTGATCCGGGTGGAAGGCAATCAAATCGTAGTGGACCGGGCTGCCTGATCGAAAGGAGAGAAAGACATGGATATCATTCCCGTGGTCATCATCATCGTAGCGGTAATCATCGTACTGGCCCTCGTGGGCAATCTGCTGAACCTGAGGCTGTGGATCTCCGCCATCGCCAGCGGCGTGCACGTGAGCCTGTTTACCCTGATCGGCATGCGGTTCCGGCACGTCAATCCCAACCGGATCGTGTATCCCAAGATCCAGGCCGCCAAGGCGGGACTGAACCTGGACATGAACGAGATGGAAATGCACTACCTGGCTGGCGGCAAGGTGGACCGGGTGGTCAACGCCCTGATCGCCGCCAAGGCCGCCCAGATCCCCCTGTCCTTTGAGGACAGCCGGGCCATCGACCTGGCGGGCCGCGACGTGCTGGAGGCCGTGCAGATGTCGGTCAACCCCAAGGTCATCGAGACCCCCGTGGTGGCCGCCATCGCCAAGGACGGCATCGAGCTGCGTGCCAAGGCCCGGGTGACCGTGCGGGCCAACATCGCCCGGCTCATCGGCGGCGCCGGTGAGGAGACCATCATCGCCCGCGTAGGCGAGGGCATCGTGACCACCGTAGGCTCCGCCACCACCCACAAGGAGGTGCTGGAGAACCCCGACATGATCAGCCGCACCGTGCTGTCCAAGGGTCTGGACGCGGGCACCGCCTACGAGATATTGTCCATCGACATCGCGGACGTGGACGTGGGCCGGAACGTGGGCGCTCAGCTTCAGATGGATCAGGCCGAGGCCGACCGCCGCATCGCCCAGGCGAAGGCGGAGGAGCGCCGGGCCATGGCCGTGGCCAAGGAGCAGGAAATGCTGGCCTACGTGCAGGAGAAGCGGGCCGAAGTGGTGGCCGCCGAGGCCGAGGTGCCTCATGCCATGGCGCAGGCTCTCACCGAGGGCAAGCTGGGCGTGATGGACTATTACCAGATGCAGAACGTGATCTCCGACACCAAGATGCGGGAGGCCATTTCCGGCACCGGCAGCAAGGCCACCCCCGCCGACAAGTAAACCGGATTTGAACCCAACGGAAAGGAGGATTTGCCATGGGTGATGCGTTGAGCCTAATCGTACTGTTCGTCATCGTTTCCATCGTCGCATCCCTGTCCAAATCCAAGACCGCTGCGACGAACCAGGCCAAAAGGCAGGCCATGAATCAAAACGCCGCCAAGGGAGCGGGGGCAAGCGCTGCGTCCCCCTCCCGCCCGGCCCAGAACAGTGGAATGCAGAGCCGGTCCGCGGCGTCCGGCATGTCCGCGAAGCCCGACGCGATCGGCCCCTGGGCGGCCAAGGCCCAGGCCAAGCGGGAGGAGATACGGGCCCGGAAGGCCAGAGAAGCCGCCCGGTCCGGCAACGTGGCCCCCGCCCAAGCCGGTCACGCCCACCAGGACGCGGCCCGGCCCCATCTGCCCCACGCGGAATCCGCCCCCTTCGAGCAGGGCGGCGAGGGAAACGAGGGCCCGGGATACCATCCCTGCCTGAGCCACGAGGAGGAGAACGCGCCCGTGCTCACTCCCCTGCCCCGCTTTGACGCAGCCCAGCTTCGGCAGGCCGTGATCGCCAAGGAGATACTTGACCGGCCCGTGAGCCAGCGTCAAAGGAGGTTCGCCAGATGATACGCATTGCCATTGCCGACGACGACGCGGGCATGCGCCTGGTGTTTTCCAAGATCATCGAGCGGGCGGACGGGTTTGAAAAGGTAGGCGAGGCGGAGAACGGCGCAAAGATGGTGGAGCTGTTCCAGAAGGAGAAGCCCCAGGTGGTGGTGCTGGACGTGGAGATGCCGGAAATGGACGGCATCGCCTGCGCCCACGCCATACAGGACATGTGCCCCACCACTGTGATCATATTCGCCACGGCCCACGAGGGGTACCGGGCGGACGCCTTCGAGCTGTACGCATTCGACTATCTGGTGAAGCCCTTCAAGGTAGAGCGGGCCCTTCAGACCCTGGAAAGGGTGAAGGAGCGGATCGAGCAGGCCGAGGCGGCCCAGCGGTCCCAGCGGGACACCGCCGCCGCCCAGCCCCACAAGCGGCTGATGCTCAAGCACCGGGACGGTGTGAGCTTTGTGGACCTGAGCGACATTCTTCTTGTGCAGAGGGAGGACCGCATGACCGTGATCTATGCCCTGGAGGACAAGCGGTACGTGGTCAGCGACTCCCTGGGCGATATCGAGAATCGTCTGCCCCGAGATATGTTCATCCGCACCCACAAGAGCTATATCGTCAACCTGCGGCATGTGGATTCCATTCTCCCCTACGGGCGATGGACCTACATCATCAAAATGCGGGGCACCCGGCAGGACGCCCTGATTACCCACGACAAGCTGGAGGAGCTGCAGTCTCATTTCGCATAGGGAACGGGAGGGGGACGCTGAGGGCTCCTCGCCCTCAGACTCCTCGCCAAAGGGTCAAGACCCTTTGGAAACCCTTCCTGCCGCCCTTCGGGCGGGAACTGAATACTATAACTAAGGCCCCGATGAGCGATAAACATAAAGCTCGTCGGGGCTGATTCTGTGGTTTATCCGGAAACGAAAGGGGAGCGGATTGCTTCGTCACTTCCTTCCTCGCAATGACACAAGGGGTATTTGCATTCCCGTTCCCGTGATCGCGAGGAGGCCGAAAGACCGACGAAGCAATCCGTTCCAAACCAGAGAGCAGTATCATGCTTTGGTCTCTTGCATCCAGCGGGCAAAGGCTTCGGCGGCGGACTGGGCCAGCTTATCGTCCCTCAGGGGGCGGACGGAGGCCTCGGCCCGACGGGACATTTCAGACACCTTTTCGCCGTCCATGTCCATCAGCGCCCCCATCCGGGCGGCCAAGCCTTCCGCGTCGCCCGGCTCCAGCAGGAAGCCGGTCTCTCCGTCCCGTATAAAGGCCTCTCCCCCCTCGCCCCGGGCGGCGATGGGTATGGCGCCTGTGGACATGGCCTCCACGTACACCATGCCGAATGTCTCGGGCTGGGAGAGGAGGGCGAAGCAGTCGGCCTGGGCCATGGCGGCGAGGGTCTCCTCCCGGGTCTTCCGGCCCGCGAAGTATATGTGTTCGCTGTGGGGCTGTTCTTTGGCCAGGGCCCGGAGGGCGGCCTCCTCCACCCCGTTCCCCACCAGGGTCAGCGCGGCGTCGGGGCGGTTCAACAGCCCGAAGGCCCGGATCACCACGTCCATGTGCTTTCTGGTGACCATGCGCCCGGCGCACAGGAAGGAGCGCACCCTCTCCCTGGCGCGGGCGGGCACCCTGAGGGCGGCGGGAAGGCCGGAGGGCATGAGAAGGCTCCTCTTGGGAGAGAAGGCGGTGTGAAGAAACGCCTGCTTTTGCGCCTCGCTCCGAAAGCCCAGAAAGTCCGCCCGGGACAGGGCACGAAGGGTGGATTTGCGGGTGATGAAGCGGGAGATGTAGCCCATGTCCGTGTCGTGGAGGGCACATCCGACCAGGCCCTGGGCCATATCCTCTGCCACATAAAGGCAGGGGTTCAGGAAATCCGCCAGCACCACGTCGGGGGTGAAGCTCTTTTCTTTGAGTATGTCCCGGCACAGGCGGGCACGCTTTTGAACCGAGCGGCGGCTGTAGGGCAGGCGGGGCAGGGGCTTTACGATGGAGCGCCTGACCACCTCCACCCCGTCCCGGGTGAACTCCGCGTCCTCGTCCACGCCGTAGCCGTCCAGATAGTCCCGCACCCGCCCGGACAGGGGCAGGGGCGTTTTGGCGTAGAGGCCGCACAGGGCCACCACCAGGCGGGGAAAGACGGCCTTGTGGTGGATCACCAGCACTCTGTGGCCCTGGCGGGCCCATTCGGCGGCGTAGTAGTGGATAAACAGCGTGGTGTTGGGCCGCTTGCCGGACACGTATTCCGGATAGAGCAGGGCGTGGATGAGTATGTTCATGGATGCCTCCGTATCGTTGTTGAAGGGCTTATCCGCGGCTCCGGCCCCGGCGGGGCCTGATCTCCCGGCGGGGCGGGACGGCGGATTCCGCCTTTTCGCCCTCGTCGGGGAGAAGGGAGAGCGTGATCTCCTTAAGGTCTGTGTCCACCCGGATCAGTATCACCCGCACCGGGTCGCCCAGGGTGATGAAGCCTCCGTCCGGCAAAAGCACCCGGAAGAGGTGCTCGTCGGTGCGGGCGGGCCGCTCCATGAGCCGGTAGGGCACGCACCCCTCCGCCCCGCCATGCAGGCGCACGAAGCAGGCGCCCCGGGTCACGCCGGAGAGGAGGCCGTCGAAGGTCTCTCCCTCCCGGCCCCTGAGGGCCAGGCAGGCGCACAGGTCGTCGCCCTCCCGCTCCGCCAGGGTGGCCTCGTATTCCCTCTGGGAGGCCAGGGCACATTCAGACCCCATGTCCACCGGCAGGGGCCCCTGGTCCTGGAGCATGCGGCGCAGGGCCCGGTGCACCAGCAGATCCGGGTAGCGGCGGATGGGGGACGTGAAATGGCAGTAGTCGGCAAGGGCCAGGGCGTAGTGGCCCAAGGGATGGGCGTCGTAGCGTGCCCTCTGCATGCACCGGAGCATCACCGGGGCCACGGCGGGAAGCCGGCCCAGGGCTTCCGCCTCCCGGAGGATCCTTTGAAGCTCCGTCGGATCCGGGGACGGGCCCAGGCGGGACTTCATGTTGAGGGCGGAGAGAAGGCCGGTAAGACCCGCCAGCTTTTCTCCCTCCGGGGGTTCGTGGACCCGATAGGGAAACGCCAGCTCCTTTTCCCTCGCCAGGGCGGCCACCTTCTCGTTGGCGAAGATCATAAAATCCTCGATGAGCCGTTCCCCCTCGCCCCGCTCCCGGGTATGGAAGGACACCGGCACGCCGTTTTCATCCATCTCAAACTCGATCTCTGGAAGGTCGAAGTCCACTGATCCCGCCGCCTCCCGCTGGGAGCGCAGGCGGTGGGAGAGGCGGAGCATGTCGCGGAGAGGCTTGTGGAGCGCCTCGTCCACCGCCCCATCCTCCCCGGCGAAGAAGCGGTTCACCTGGGCGTAGGTCAGGCGGGCACAGCTTTTGATGAGGCTGGGGAAGGGCACGGTGAGGCCGGGGAGGTAGAGGGACGTGCCCCTGTCCCGGGCGGCCCGGTCGATAGCCCCATCCTCCCGGACGTAGTGGGAGACGTCGGCGATGTGCACGCCCAGTATGGGGTGGCCGTCCCGAAAGGCGAGGGACACCGCGTCGTCAAAGTCCTTGGCGTCGTCGCCGTCTATGGTGAATATCACCTGATCCCGCAAATCCTCCCGGGGGCCGTCGGGCAGAGACGAAAGGGCTTCACATTCCATGAGGGCGTCCTGGGGATAGCCGGGGTAAAAGCCGTGGGAGGCCGCGATGCCTGAGAGCATCGCCCCCGTCTCCTCCTCGCCGCCCAGAGGGGCCTCCACCCGGGCGTACATATCCGCGCCCCGGGAGGGCCAGCGCGCCACCCGGCACAGGCAGAGGTCGCCCTCCCCCACCCCCTCGGGCAGGTATTCAAGGCGGATCTCCCCGCCGGAAAAGCCGTCGGTGGGCGAGAGATACCACACTCCCTCCCGCCTGCGGACGGCGGCCACGAAGGTCTCGCGGCCCCGGCTTATGACCTTTTCCGCCTCCGCGGTGAGGCGGCCCCGGCGGCGGGCGACCCGGTAGGACACCACGTCCCCGTCAAAGAGGCACAGATCCCCCTCCGTGAGGGGCAGGCGGCTCTCCCTTTCGTGCAGCAGGGGGCTTATATACACGTCGCCCCGCCGGCCCACCCGGCACACGCCGGTAAAGAGGGTACGGCGGGACGTTCTTGTCTTTTTCATGCGATCACTCCGCTCACACACTGGTCAAAGAGTTCGTCCGCACGGGGCAGATCGGGATCGTACAGCACCCGCATCAGGGTCAGTCCGCAGGCCGGGGCCGTGACCCCCAGATCCAGGCGGCTCAGGGTAGAGAGGGCCCGCTCTATGCAGTCCCCGCTCTGTTTGCCGCCGCCCACGTCCATGAGGGTGCCGGCGAGTATGCGCACCATGTTGTATAAAAAGCCGTTTCCGTAAACGAAAAGGTCCACGAACCGGCCTGTGCGGATGAGCTGGGCCCGGTATATGGTGCGCACGGTGTCCTTTACCACGCTGCCCGAGGCGGCGAAGGGGGCAAAGTCGTGCTCCCCCACGCAGGCGGCAAGGCACCGGGCCATGGCGGCTTCATCGAGGGGATAGATGGAATGGGCCGCCCGGTCCCGGTACAGGGCCATGGCGTGGGGGCCGTCGTACATGCGGTAGCGGTAGATCTTGCCCCGGGCCATGAAACGGGGGTGGAAATCCTCCGCCGCCTGCCAGGAGGCGCTGACCCGCACGTCCCAGGGCAGGCGGGTATTGGCGGCGAAGGCGAACTTTTCCGCGGGGATGCGGCTTTCGGTATCAAAGGCGGCCACCTGGCCCAGGGCGTGGACCCCGGCGTCGGTGCGGCTGGCCCCGGTGAGGCCGATCCTCTCTCCGGTGAGGGCCGAGAGGGCCTTCTCCACCACCTCCTGCACCGCCAGGGCGTTTTCCTGCCTCTGCCAGCCGGAGTAGTGGGTGCCGTCGTATTCGATTGTCAGGGCGATCCTTCTCACAGCCAGATCTCCAGTGCCAATATGCCCGCCGTCAGAAGGGCGGCGCACAGGTCTATTGTGCCGAATTTGGTGATTTTCATGCGGGTGCGGCCCTTGCCGCCCCGGTAGCACCGGGCCTCCATGGCCATGGCCAGCTCGTCCGCCCGGCGGAAGGCGCTGACGAACAGGGGCACCAGTATGGGCAGCATGGCCTTGGCCCGGCGGACGATGTTGCCGCTCTCAAAGTCCGCGCCACGGGCCATCTGGGCCTTGATGATCTTTTGGGTCTCTTCGATGAGGGTAGGGATGAACCGAAGGGCGATGGACATCATCATGGCCAGCTCGTGGGCCGGGAAGCCGATCTTCTGAAGGGGCCGCATCAGCCGCTCCAGCCCATCGGTGAGGGCGATGGGCGAGGTGGTGAGGGTGAGGATCTGGGTGGAGCAGATGAGAAGCGCAAGCCTGAAGGCCATCTGCACCGCCCGCACAAGGCCCATGCGGGTGACGCGGATAAAGCGCCACCTGAAGATCACGTCGCCCCCGGTGGAGAGGAACAGGTTCATCACAAAGGTGAGGAGGATGATGACCCACACGGGCTTCAGGCCCTTGACCACGAATTTGACGTTGATGCGGGAGAGGGCCACGCACAGGGCGATGAACAGGAACATGGCCCCGTAGCCCCAGAAGGAGGACGCGGCGAATATGGCCACGATCAGCGCCACGGCGCAGAGGATCTTGGCCCGGGGATCCATGCGGTGAAGGGGCGAATCCCCAGGGAAATACTGACCCAGGGTCACATTTTCCAGTATCATTTCCCCGCCTCCCTTCCGAAATGGCGGAGTATGGCCGCCTCGATCTCCTCCCGCTCGAAGGCGCCCTCGGCGATGTCGAAGCCCTTTGAGCGGAGCCTGTCGGCCAGTTGGGCGGTGGCGGGAAGGCCCAGGCCCATCTGGGCCAGCTCCTGGCCGCGGCGGAATATCTCCCGGGGGGAGCCGTCCATGGCCAGCTCGCCCCTGTTCATGACCAGCAGCCGCGTGCACAGCCGGGCCACGTCGTTCATACTGTGGGATACCATGATGGTGGTGGCGCCCCGGGCGTGGATGTCCTTGACCAGGGAGAGTATCTCCTCCCGGCCCCGGGGGTCGAGGCCCGCCGCGGGCTCGTCCAGTATCAACACGTGGGGCTTCATGGCCATCACGCCCGCCACGGCCACCCGCCGCTTCTGGCCGCCGGAGAGCTCGAAGGGGGATTTATCGAAAAGGGTCCGGGAGAGGCCCACCTGGGTCAGGGCTTCCTCGGCCCTTTCCCGGCACTCCGCCTCGGAAAGGCCCAGGTTCCGGGGGCCGAACATCACGTCCCGGATGACGGTCTCCTCGAAGAGCTGGTATTCGGGATACTGAAACACCAGGCCCACCCGGCGTCTGACGTCCCGGAGGGACACGCCCTTTTCGCCCAGATGCAGGCCGTCCACGATGATCTGGCCGGAGGTGGGGGTAAGCAGGGCGTTCAGGTGCTGGATCAGGGTGGATTTGCCGCTGCCCGTGTGGCCTATGACGCCCACGAACTCCCCGTCCTCTATGGTGAAGGACACGTCCTTCAGGGCCGCCGATTCAAAGGGCGACCCGGCCTGGTAGATATGGGATACGTGCTTTACTTCGATGGGCATAGGGCGTCCTCCATCTCCTCCACGGTGAGTATGCCACGGGGCAGATCCAGGCCCTTTTCCCGGAGGGACTGGGCCATCTCCGCCATTTCGGGCACGTCCAGGCCCAGATCCTTAAGCGCCTGGGCCCGCTCAAATACCTGCCGGGGGCTTCCCTCCATGGCGATCCTGCCCTGATCCATCACCATCACCCGGTCCGCCATGGCGGCCTCTTCCATGAAGTGGGTGATCCAGAGTATGGTGACCCCGGCCTCTTTGTTGAGGCGGCGCACCACGTCCAGCACTTCCTGCCGGCCCCGGGGGTCGAGCATGGCGGTGGACTCGTCGAATACGATCATCTCGCTCTTCATGGCCAATACGCCCGCGATGGCCACCCGCTGCTTTTGGCCGCCGGAGAGCATGTGGGGGGCGGAGAGGGCGTATTCCCCCATGCCCACGCTTTTCAGCGCCTCTTTGACCCGGCGCTGGATCTCAGCGGACTCCACGCCCAGGTTTTCAAGGCCGAAGGCCACGTCCTCCTCCACCACGTTGGCCACCAGCTGGTTGTCGGGGTTTTGGAACACCATGCCGCAGTGCCTCCGCACGTCCCAGGCGGTATCCTCGCCCACGACGATGCCGCAGACGGTGACACGCCCGCTCTCGGGCACGAACAGGGCGTTGATCATTTTGGCCAGGGTAGATTTGCCGCTGCCGTTGTGGCCCAGTATGGCCACGAACTCGCCCTTTCGCGCCTGGAAGGACACGTCGTCCACGGCCAGGGGGGCGCCCTTTTCATATCGGTAGGAGGCGTTTTCGCACAGGAGCACCATTTCGTTTTCTTTCATAGCTGCCTGCCTTGGCGTGGATACCGCCATTTGTTTTTGCCATTATAGCATCCTTTGGTTAATTCCCGCTATGGGTCACAAAGTGTTTACATACATTCTTTGCGTTTTGCGCATACTGGCCTATCGACAAGAGGGAAAGTTTGTGGTAGAATAAGGTTGACGGTTTATGCCTCCACACGGATCCAATCATCCAGTATCATAAAAGGAGTGAATCGCGTGAATAAGAAGACCATTACCGACATCGACGTCAACGGCAAGAAGGTTCTGGTACGGTGCGACTTCAACGTGCCCCTGGACGAGGAAGGCCACATCACCGACGAGACCCGCATCAACGCGGCCCTGCCCACCATCAAATACCTGCTGGAGCATGGTGCCAAGGTCATCCTCTGCTCCCACCTGGGCCGTCCCAAGGGCACCTTCAATATGAAGTATTCCCTCAAGCCCGTGGCCGAGCGGCTGAGCGAGAAGCTGGGCTTTGAAGTGAAGCTGGCCAAGGACGTCATCGGCCCCGACGCCCAGAAGCTGGCCTCCGAGGTGGAGTGCGGCAAGGCGATCCTGCTTGAGAACGTGCGCTTCCACGCGGAAGAGGAAAAGAACGATCCCGAGTTCGCCAAGCAGCTGGCCTCCCTGGCGGAGATCTACGTCAGCGACGCCTTCGGCACCGTGCACAGGGCTCACGCCTCCACCGCCGGCGTGGCGGCCTATCTGCCCGCCGTGGCCGGCTTCCTGATCGGCAAGGAGCTGGATATGATGGGCGGCGCGCTGGAGAATCCCAAGAGGCCCTTCCTGGCCATACTGGGCGGCGCCAAGGTCAAGGACAAGATCGGCGTCATCACCAACCTGCTCAACAAGGTGGACGTGCTGCTCATCGGCGGCGGCATGAGCTACACCTTCCAGAAGGCCCTGGGCGGCCGCGTGGGCAAGAGCCTGCTGGACGAGGAGCGCGTGGGGCTGGCCAAGGAGATCATGGAGACCGCCAAGCAGAAGGGTGTCAAGCTCCTTCTGCCCGTGGACAACGTGGCCGGCGATTCCTTCTCCAACGACTGCATGCGCATCACCGTGCATTCCACTGAGATCCCGGACAACTTCGAGGGCATGGACATCGGTCCCGAGACCATCAAACTGTTCACCGAGGAGATCAAGCGGGCCCGCACCATCGTGTGGAACGGCCCCATGGGCTGCTTTGAGATGCCCAACTTCGCCAAGGGCACCCTGGCCATCGCCGAGGCTCTGGCGAATTCCGGCGCCATCACCATCATCGGCGAACCACATCTCCACCGGCGGCGGCGCTTCTCTGGAGTTCCTGGAGGGCAAGGAGCTGCCCGGCGTGGCGGCCCTCAACGACAAGTAATCCCATCCGCGACACCTTCCGGGGCGGCCAGTCCGCCCCGGTTTCATGAAAGGAAGTTTTATACAACATGCGTAAAGCCATCATCGCCGGAAACTGGAAAATGAACAAGACCCCCGAGGAAGCCGCTCAGCTGGTCACCGACCTGATCCCCCTGGTGAAGGACGCCGCCTGTGACGTGGTGGTGTGCGTGCCCGCCGTATGCTTCGCCGCCGTGAAGCCCGTCATCGAAGGCACCAACATCAAGCTCGGCGCGCAGAACGTCCACTTCGCCGAGAAGGGCGCCTACACCGGTGAGCTGTCCTGTGACATGCTCAAGGCCAGCGGCGTGGAATACGTCATCATCGGCCACAGCGAGCGCAGGCAGTATTTCGGTGAGACCGACAAGACCGTGAACCAGAGAGTGCTCGCGGCTGTGAAGGCCGGCCTCAAGGTCATCGTGTGCGTGGGCGAGATGAAGGACGAGCGGGAAGCCGGCTACACCGACATCCTGGTGACCTATCAAACCCTTATGGCCCTCCACGGCCTGACCGCTGAGGAAGTGGCTGGCGTGGTGGTGGCCTATGAGCCCGTGTGGGCCATCGGCACCGGCCTCACCGCTACCGACGAGCAGGCCAACGAAACCATCGGCGTGATCCGCAAGGCCATCTGCGGCGCCTATGGCGAGGAGACCGCCCAGAAGGTGCGCATCCAGTACGGCGGCAGCATGAAGGGCTCCAACGTGAAGGGTCTCATGGCCCAGCCGGAGATCGACGGCGGCCTGATCGGCGGCGCGTCCCTGAAGGCGGCGGACTTCGCCCAGGTGGTGAATTACTAAGGTTTACGCCAGGGGCCTCCCCGGCCCCTGGACCCCGGCCAAAGGGCCCAGGCCCTTTGGGATCCCGTTTTCGCCCTTCGGGCGGAGGGATATAAAGAATTTGACTGGAGGTTGATACCCATGATGAAGCTGGTTTTGGTGCGCCACGGCGAGAGCGAGTGGAACAAGCTGAACCTGTTCACCGGCTGGACCGACGTGGATCTGAGCGAAAAGGGCCACGAGGAAGCCAAGGCCGCCGGCCGTCTTTTGAAGGCCGAGGGCTATGATTTCGACATCTGCTACACATCTTACCTCAAGCGGGCCATCCACACCCTGAACCACATACTGGACGAGATGGACAGGAACTGGCTGCCCGTGGTCAAGACCTGGAAGCTCAATGAGCGCCACTACGGCGCCCTGCAGGGCCTCAACAAGGCCGAGACCGCCGAGAAGTACGGCGAGGACCAGGTGAAGATCTGGCGTCGTTCCTTCGACGTGAAGCCCCCGGCGCTGGAGGAGACCGACGAGCGCTCCGCCGTGAACCAGGCCATGTTCCGCGACGTGGACAAGAAGGATCTGCCCGCCTGCGAGAGCCTGGAGACCACCATCGAGCGCGCGGTGCCCTACTTCAACGAGGTCATCAAAAAGGACATGCAGGCCGGCAAGCGGGTCATCATCGCCGCCCACGGCAATTCCCTGCGGGCTCTGGTGAAGTATTTCGACAACCTGTCCTCCGAGGAGATCATCGGCGTGAACATCCCCACCGGCACTCCCCTGGTGTACGAGTTCGACGACAACTTCAACGTGACTGGCCACTACTATCTGGGCGACCAGGAGGCCCTCAAGAAGAAGATGGAGGCCGTGGCCAACCAGGGCAAAAAGAAGTAATCCTATATCGTCACAATCCGTCTGAAGCAGCGCCGAAAAGGCGTTGCTTCAGATTTTACGAAAGGCGGCTTCCATATGGATTCTCTCAAGGAGCGCATATTGCGGGACGGCAGGGCCTTAAACGAGGACGTGCTGCTGGTGGACAGCTTTATAAATCATCAGGTGGATCCCTCTCTTATGGCCGACATCGGCGAGGAATTTGCCCGTCTGGTCAAGGGCATGAGCATCACCCGGGTGGTCACTATCGAATCCAGCGGCATCGCCCCGGCGCAGATGACGGCGCTGAAGCTGGGCGTCCCCATGGTGATCCTGAAAAAGTCCGCTTCCCGGACGCTCACGGAGGGCATCGCCCAGACAGAGGTGTTTTCCTTCACCAAAAACGCCGCCTATCAGCTGACCCTCAAGACCCGCTTCATCAAACCCGGCGACAGGGTGCTTCTGATCGACGATTTTTTGGCCAACGGCGAGGCCGCCATGGGCGCGTCCCGGCTTATCGAGGGCCAGGGGGCCCAGGTCACGGCCATAGGCATCGTGATCGAGAAGAGCTTCCAGCCCGGGCGAAGGATGTTGGAGGACAAGGGCTATACCGTACTGTCCCTGGCCCGGGTGGCGGCCATGAGCGAGGGACACATGGAGTTCATCGACTGACCGCGGGGATTTTTCCGTCCCTGGTCCCCCCGGTTTTCTTTCCGGAACCGGCCTGACGCCTTTCCCGTCAAAAGGATATGAAGGCATTATGACTTCCGTCAAGCAGGCAGTCCCATGACATATGAAAAGCTCACCGGCATCGGCACGGAGCGGCGGGACCAGGCGCAGCCCCTGGAAATGGCGGCGGCAGGCCGGATCTGAACCAAAGCGACTGGGAACAGTATTTCATGTTCCCCTTGCTGGACGCGGGAAAGCCCAAGCGGTGTTCGCCCCATTTCGTGGTGAACGACAGCGGGGCCCGGCGCGCCGCCCGATACGCCGTGACCGGGGATTGGGCCGGGGCGCACATCTATTGTGTCGGCGACTGCCCGCAGGCCGGGTGCGCTCTTGTGACCCTGCACAGCGGGGCGGACTGCCATCGGCGCGTGACGCCTCAAAACGGCAAAGAGGCGGAGCTGACGCTTCTGCCCTGCTTATGCTGGATCTAACCAAAGCGCAGGAAAGGGAAGAAAGACAGGGCCTTGGACGGGGCATGGTCACGTCCATGTTCGGCCTGCTGTTTTGCTGGGTGCCCCTGCTCGGCCTGCTGCTGGCGGGCCTGGGGTTTGGCAAGATCGCCAGCCGGGTCACCGGGCGGCACAAGGGCCGCAAGGCGGGCTATTGCTTTATGTCCTTCCTGATACTGGTGGGGGTCACCGCGGTGCTGATGGCCGAGTGCTATTTCTACGTGCAGAACCCCAACATCATACAGGAGACCGGCATGAAGGTGTACACCTTTTTGACCGGGGAGAGCGAGCTGCCCTCCCAGCAGGACGACGGAGAATATGACCCCGATATCGCCGACGGCACCGGCGTGGACTACGATCAGACCGGCGCGGTGGGGCTGGGCATGGACACCAGCATATACGGCTACGACGGCGACGAGGTGTGGGGATACGACGCGGAGTCGGACATCGCCAATTCCGATGACTACACCCCCGAGACCGGCGGCTGACCGGAAAGGCCGCCATGCTGAACGGACAAAGGGATATGGACTGCCGGCGCTCATCCGCGGCAGTCTGTATTTCCATCTGAGGTATTTGAGGCGCGGAGGCGGAAGGATTGGACAAGCTGGTATCGGATATCCCCGGCGTGGGCCCGGCCCGGGAAAGGGCGTTTCTCCTGGCTGGCATCCGCACGGTGAAGGATCTGCTAAACTGCCTGCCCAGGGACTATATCGATCTGGACAACCCGGGCAGTCTCAGGGACGCCGAGGTGGGACAGAGCGTGCTGGTGATGGGCCAGGTGGCCAGCGTGGGAAAGCCGGTATACCGGGGGAATCTGAGCATACTCTCCTGCCAGATCCGCACCGGGGACGGAGCGGTGAAGGCGGTGTGGTACAACCAGCCCTATCTGCGGGAAAAGCTGAGGCCGGGCATGGCGGTCAAGCTCTATGGCCGCTCGGAGCGGGACAAGCGGGGGCAGAAGTACCTCTCCTCCCCCACCTTCATGACCGGGGAGGGGCTTTTGCCCGTGTACAAGGCCATACCCGGCATACCCGCCAAGGTGCTCTCCTCTACCATGGAGAAGGCCCTGACCATCATGGACGGTCAGTGGCCCGACGAGCTGCCCCAGGAGATGCGGATGCGGCTGTCGCTGTGCGAGCGGAACTTCGCCATGCGCAACGCCCACTTCCCCATCAGCCGGGAGGCGCTGGAGTTTGCCCGCAGGCGGCTGGCGTTTGAGGAAATGCTCCTCTTCCAGATCGCCCTGCGCATCCTGCGGGGCGGGCCCAGCCAGGGTACGGTGATCCCCATGGGCGACCCGGACGAATACTGGAAAGCGCTCCCCTTCCCGCCCACCGGGGCTCAGAGGAGAGTGCTCAATGAGATCCTTTCCGACATGGCCAGCGGGCGGGCCATGTCCAGGCTGGTGCAGGGCGACGTGGGGTGCGGCAAGACCGCCGTGGCCTTCGGCGCGGCCCAGGCCGCCATATCCGCGGGGTGGCAGGCAGCCCTCATGGCCCCCACGGAGATACTGGCCGCCCAGCATCTGGAAAGCGCCGAAAAGCTGCTGGGGCCCATGGGCATACGGTGCGGGCTGTTGATGGGCGGCATGACCGCCTCGGCCAGGCGGCACGCTCTGGCCTGCATCTCATCCGGGGAGTGGCAGCTGGTCATCGGCACCCATGCCCTTCTCACCGAGAGCGTGGTCTACCACGACCTGGCCCTGGTGATCACGGACGAGCAGCAGAGATTCGGCGTGCGCCAGCGGGCCCAGCTGCTTCAAAAGGGCGTCTCGCCCCACGTGCTGGTATTGTCCGCCACGCCCATCCCCCGCACCCTGTCCATGGTGCTCTACGGGGATCTGGACGTGTCCATCGTGGATGAGCTGCCCCCGGGCCGCACGCCGGTCAAGACCCGGGTGGTGCCCGAGGCCAAGCGGGAGGCCATGTACGGCTTCATGCGGGAGCTGATGCGCCAGGGCAGGCAGATCTACGTGGTGTGCCCCCTGGTGGAGGAGAGCGAGGCCCTGGACGCCGCCTCCGCCCAGGCCACCTTTGAGACCCTGCGGGACGGGCCCTTTCAGGATTTTCCCGTGGCCCTGGTGCACGGCAAAATGAAGGGCGAGGAAAAGGACACTCTTTTGGAGGCGTTTCGGGCCGGGGAAATAGCGTGCCTGGTGTCCACAACCGTCATCGAGGTGGGCGTGAACGTGCCCAACGCCACGGTGATGATGATCGAAAACGCCGAGCGGTTCGGACTGAGCCAGCTCCATCAGCTCCGGGGCCGGGTGGGAAGGGGCGATCTGGAGAGCTGGTGCTTCCTGATGGCGGAGAGCAGCGAGCGGCTCGACACCCTGTGCAGAACCAACGACGGATTCGTCATATCGCAAAAGGATCTGGAGCTTCGGGGGCCCGGCGAGCTGTTTGGATTCAGGCAGAGCGGCGCCGCCCTGTCGGGCCCCGCCGCCGCTATGAGCGACACCAGGCTCATCGCCCTGTCCCACGATGAGGTGAACAGGCTGTATCAAAAGCCCGAGAGCCAGGAGACGCAGGCGCTCATGGCCCTGGCAAAGGAAAGATATTCTGAAAAGCTCAAAGACATCGCAATGAACTGACTTGCTCCGCCGGTTGTCCGGCGGTTTTTTCTGCCTCTTTCTCCCTGAGAATTGAAGAAAAATTGCCAGCGTAATTCCCTGCGCTCCGGCCACAATATAGCCGAAACCGAAGCGAGGAGGTGAACGCGATGGCAAAGCTCAACATACCCCAGGCCAAGGACGCCATGGAGGATTTCAAGTATGAAATCGCCAGGGAACTGGGCGTCCAGCTGAAAAAGGGCTACAACGGCGACCTGTCCTCCCGGGACAACGGCAGCGTGGGCGGATACATGGTCAAGAAGATGATCGAGGACTATGAAAAGCAGTCCTCCCAGTCGCCCTCTGGGGCGATGAAGTGACCCGACCGGCATCATAAAAATGAATGGAGGCGTTTATCATGGCCAATTCCAACAGCAACAGCAACACCCTCAACATCCCCGAGTCCCGTCAGGCGATGTACAACTTCAAGCACGAGGTGGCCAACGAGCTGGGCGTGAACCTGAAGCAGGGCTACAACGGCGACCTGACCTCCCGGGAGGCCGGCTCCATCGGCGGCATGATGGTGAAAAAAATGATCGAGGCCCAGGAGCAGTCCATGAGCAAGAACGCGTAAGCGCGTCTCAATTCCGGACCTCCGGGACATAAAGAGACGGACCGCGCCGCCTTCTGCGCCATCTCCGGCAGGGGAAACCGTCGGGAGGAGCATGGGGCGAAACGGCCCGTCTTTTTATACTGTCTATTCCGGTCAGCGCCGGGGGCTGGGCTCTGCCACGGAGCGGCCCTCGACCCACTCCCCGTCCAGCATCAGGTGCTGATTTTCAGGCTTTTCGCCCCGGATCATGGCGCAGACCATCTTCACGGCCTCCTCGCCCATCCTGCTCTGGGGCTGGCGCACGTGGGCCAGGAAGCCCTCGTCCATGCCCGATTCCTCCCCGTCGAAGCCCACGATGGAATAGTCCTCGGGCACCCGCATGCCGCTCTTCTCGATGGCCTTGTAGACCAGGCGGCTCACCAGGTACTCCGTGCAGAACACCGCGGTGATCTCCGGGTGGGCCTTCAGGTGCCGCACGATCTGCTGGGTGTAGAAGGCGTAGGCCTCCTCGCTGTTTTTGTTTTCGTCCCGCATCCTTTTGGCCAGGTTGGTGAGCCACAGATCGGTGTTCACCGGGATCTTGTGCCGGTTCAGGGCCCATTTGAAGCCCTCCATGCGGGCCTTCAGGGTGCTGGCCGTCTCCGCCTCCATGGTCACCAGGCAAATGTTCCGGTGGCCCGCCTCGATCAGGTGGTTGGCGGCGGTCTCGCTGAGCCGCTCGTTGTCCACCCCCACGAAGGGCATGTCGATGCCCGGCAGGAACCGGTCGATCATCACGATGGGATAGTGGTCGAAGGCGGCATTGATGAGCCACTGGCTGTATATCTCCCCGTGGGCGGGCTGGACGATGATGCCGTCCACGCCGGAACGCTTCAGGTCCTCCAGGATCCTGAACTCCCGGGCCTGGCTGTTGCCCGCGTTTTTGAGGATGATGTGGACGCCCTCCCGTTCCGCCTGGTCGATGGCCGCGTTGAGGATGCCCATGCCGAAGGAGGAAGAATAGCCCCCCATCACCAGGGCGATCAGGGGCATGCCGGCCTGCCTTTGGGCCGGGCCGGGAAGGATGCTCTTGCCCTTGCGCACAAAGGTTCCCTTGCCGGAAATGCGCACCACCATGCCGTCCGCCGCCAGCCGGTCCAGGGCCTTGCGGGCCGTGATCCGGGACACGAAGAACTGCTCGGTGATCTCCTTTTCCGTGGGCAGGCGCTTGTCCTCGTATACGCCGTCCTTGATCTGAGCGAGCAGATGGTTGTAGATCTGCCTGTACAACGCTTCGCTGGCTTTCACGGGCTTTCTGTCCCCCCATATCCGCCGCCCCCGGCGGCCATTTATGCAGTCCTCATATTATATGGGGCGTTTTGTGTTTGGTCAATATATCATATATACCATTGCGACAGAATAAGATAAATATATCATTTCGCCTGCTGGGGCAGTACATGCCCCTTTACCGAAACTCCGCTTCCCCGCCTTTGCTTTTTTATGGGGCATGTGATATACTGATAGGCGGCGGCTCGTCCGCCGGAAGGAGGCCGCTCCCCTTGTCCCGATCCCGCATTGACATGACCCAGGGGCCCATACTGGGCAAAATGATATCCTTCGCCCTGCCGCTGATGGCATCCGGGGTGCTGCAGCTGCTGTTCAACGCCGCGGACACGGCGGTGGTGGGCCGGTTTACCGGGCCGGAGGCCCTGGCGGCGGTGGGCTCCAACGGCCCGCTGATCAATCTGATCGTGACCCTGTTCATGGGCCTGTCGGTGGGCGCCAACGTGCTCACGGCCCAGTACCTGGGATCCGGGGCCCGCGAGTATCTCAAGGAGACCGTGCACACCGCCATCGTGGCCAGCGCCCTGTTCGGGGTGATATTGGTGGCGCTGGGCTTTATACTGGCCCGGCCCATGCTCAATATGATGGGCTCCCCTTCGGACGTGATCGACCTGTCGGAATTGTATATCCGCATCTACTTCGTGGGTATGCCGTTTCTGATGGTATACAACTACGGCTCGGCCATACTCCGGGCGGTGGGCGATACCCGGCGGCCCCTCATATTTATGTCCATATCCGGCGTGATCAACGTGGCGCTGAACCTGCTGCTGGTGATCGTGTTCCGCATGGGCGTGGCCGGTGTGGCCATCGCCACGGTGGCCAGCGAGGCGGTGAGCGCGGTATTGGTGCTCCGGTGCCTGATGCGCTCGCCGGAGGGGTGGCGGTTCACCCTTAAGGACGCCCGCATCGCCCCGGGAAAGCTCCTTGGCATGGTCCGCATCGGCCTGCCCGCCGGGTTTCAGGGCGCGTCCTTCGCCATATCCAATATCCTCATACAGTCCTCCATCAATTTCTTCGGCTCCGCCACCATGGCGGGCAACGCCGCGGCGGCCAATATAGAGGGCTTCTGCTACGTGGCCATGGATTCCTTCTCCCAGGCGGCCATCAGCTTTACCGGGCAGAATTATGGAGCGAAGCAGTACCGGCGCATCGACAAGGTGCTTTTGTATGTGCTCATGCTGGGCACGGCCTCCGGGCTCCTCTTCGGCGTGCCGGCGTACCTCTTGGGCAGGCATCTTCTGCGCATATTCTCCTCCGACGCCGCCGTCATCGACATCGGCATGCTGCGCATGAGCATCATATGCACCACCCAGTTCACCAGCTGCTGGATGAACGGGCCGGGCAACGTATGCCGGGCCATGAACCGGTCCCTGTTCCCCATGCTCAATATCGTCACCTGCGTGTGCGTGTTCCGGGTGATCTGGATCCTCACCGTGTTCGCCTCCGACCACTCGCTGGCCACGCTGTATATGTCCTATCC